>NZ_JABTYA010000076.1:4102-9610 GCF_013302945.1 Streptomyces sp. 8P21H-1
CCCTCGTAGGCCCCGGACGACCAGCACCGCCCCCGTCCCCAGCTGCGCGAGCGCGAGAGCCCGGGCTCCGGAGGCACCGGTTGCGCCGGCCCAGGGCGGCCAGGACCCCGGCAGGCCGCTCCGGACGGCGTCGGGCCCCTCACGAGCGGCACGCTCCCGCCCGGACCGCTCGGCTGTCCGGACGTCACCGAGTCGCTCGACCGTCCGGACGTCACCGGACCGGTCACGGACCACCGCGTGGAGGCGGTCGGCCGGATCGCCGGGTTCGAGTCCGTCGGGCAGGGTGACACCCACGCGGGCCAGCACGGCGAGCAGAGCACGCAGACGTCCCCGTGCGTCGGCCCCGGGGTCGGGCTTCGTGAGACGGGCGAGCGACTGCACGTCCAGGACCGGGTCGAGGCCGAGGCGGGCGGCGAAGGTCCGCATCGCCTCGTCCTCCCCCATCGCCGTTCCGTTCGCGAGCCATTCGTAGCCGACCGTCCGCCGGAAACCCGTGGCGAGCGTGCACCCGCTGTGCTCGGCGTCCCACCACAGGGCGAGCACGGTCCAGGGTGCCGCGACCGCGAGCGCGGTGGCCCAGCCGGCGAGAACGCGGTCCACCGGTTCGTCGTCCCGCAGCCAGGGCCTTCCCTCCGGAACCAGCACGCACCACTCCCGCCCGGCCGGGACGAGCAGCACGCGGTCACGCAGCAGCCGTACGACGGGTTCGACCGCGTCGGCTTCCGCCCGGCAGAGCAGCAGCCCGCCGGCCGTCCGGTCGGGGGACGGGCACGGTCCCTGCGGCGCACAGAACGACATGAGCCAAGAATATTTGCTTTTGTCCATCTTCGTACCGCGCAGATCACCAGAACGAGCGCCTTGACTTCCCTGACCCGCGATATATCGTGTCTATTGGAAGACGCGATATGGCGTGTCGCGTCCCGCCCTGCCGAGGAGGTCAGCACCATGTCCGAGTGGTCCGTCGCAGAGCCGAGGAAGCTCACGTTCGACGAACCGGTGACGGCTCTCCACGTGCGCATCGCCCATGGAACGGTGAACGTCGTGGGGGTCGACGAGGGTTCCGCCCACCTGGAGGTGTCCTCGATAGAGGGACCACCCCTGGTGGTCACCCAGGAGAGCGGGACGCTCACGGTCGCCTATGAGGACCTGCCCTGGAAGGGCTTCCTCAAGTGGCTCGACCGCAAGGGCTGGCACCGCAGCGCGGTGGTCTCCCTGGCCGTCCCGGCACGCACGCGCGTCGAGGTGGGCGTGGTCGGCGCCACCGCCACGGTCTCCGGCATCGACGGCCGGGCCGTGGTGAAGGGCGTCTTCGGCGACACCACGCTGGTGGGCCTCTCCGGCCCGGTCCGCGCGGACACCGTGTCGGGGAACGTGGAGACCCAGGCCCTGACGGGCGACCTCCGGCTCAACTCCGTCTCCGGCGACCTGACCGTCATCGAGGGCTCCAGCCCTTCCGTGCGGGTCGAGTCGGTCAGCGGCTCCGTGATCGTCGACCTCGACCCGACCGGCCGGGCCAGCGATGTCAGCCTGACCAGCATCTTGGGAGAGATCGCCGTCCGCCTGCCGCATCCGGCCGACGCGGAGATCGAGGTCGATTCGGCGAGCGGCGCGGTCTCCAGCGCTTTCGAGGACCTCCGGGTCAGCGGTCAGTGGGGCGCCAAGAAGATAACCGGCAGGCTCGGCGCGGGGAACGGCCGCCTGAAGGCGACCACCGTCTCCGGTTCGATCGCACTGCTGCGGAGGCCTCCGGCGGAGGACGAGCCGTGGGACGAGCCGCGGAACGCACCACGGGACGATCCACGGAGCGGGGAAGTGAATTTCGGGAAGGAGACGGGCGTCGGGAAGGACGGACCGCGGAACACGGTTTCCGGCCGGTCCGAACCCGGGCCCGAACCGGGGACCGGAACGGGCCCCCGGCCCGGCCCGGCCTCCCCGCCACCGGCGTCCGACTCCACACCTGAGCCAACGCCTGACCCCATGCCCGACTCCACCGACGGACCCGGCGTGGCGCCGCAGAACACGGCACCCGACGACCCGACCCACCAGAAGGGGCTCTGACATGGCTCCCGTCTTTGCCCATGGCCGCCTGCGGCTCTACCTGCTGAAGCTGCTCGACGAGGCACCGCGCCACGGTTACGAGGTGATACGCCTCCTGGAGGAGCGTTTCCAGGGGCTGTACGCGCCGTCGGCCGGCACCGTCTACCCCCGGCTGGCCAAGCTGGAGGCGGAGGGCCTGGTCACCCACACCACCGAGGGCGGCCGGAAGGTGTACGCGATCACGGACGCCGGCCGCGCCGAGCTGGCCGACCGCAGCGGTGAACTGGCCGATCTGGAACTGGAGATCCGTGAGTCGGTCGCCGAGCTCGCCGCGGAGATCCGTGCCGATGTGCGCGGTGCCGCAGGGGATCTGCGCCGCGAGATGCGGGCGGCCGCGAACGAGGCCCGGCGGGGCTCGGCCGGAGCCGGCGCCGAGGGCGGTGGTCACCAAGGCGCCCACGGGGACTTCACCGACCTGGGGGACAGGGAGGCGTGGCGCGTCGCCAAGGAGGAGATGCGCCGTGTGAGGCAGGAATGGAAGGAGCAGGCCCGGCGCGCCAAGGACGAGAGCCGACGCGCCCGCGAGGAGGCCCAGCGGGCCCGCCATCAGGCCAAGGAGGCCCAGGAGCGGGTCCGGGTCGAGGCGCAGGAAGAGCTCCAGCGCATCGCCAAGCGTGTCCAGGACCAGGTGCAGGACCACTTCACCCGGGGCGACTGGCCGACGGGCGTCAGGGAGGGACTCGCCGAACTGACCAAGGAGTTCGGCGATTTCGGGAAGAACTTCGGCAAGGAGTTCGGGAAGGACTTCGGTTTCGGCCGGTCCGCGGCGGAGGGCAGGACCGGGGCCGGGCACGGGCCGAAGAAGGCGGACCGTCCCGACTACACGGACACCCCCGAGGACTTCCCCGCCGGCTACGAGCCCCCCTGGGCCCACGAGGACTCCACGGGCGATCCCGCCCGGGACCTGGACCGCCTGCTGGACCGCTTCCGCGACGACATCCGTGACGCGGCCCGTGATCACGGGGTGACGGAGGAGCAACTGCGCGATGCCCGCCGTCATCTGTCGTCGGCGGCGGCGCACATAGGAGCGGTGCTGCGGGCGCCCAAGGGCTGAGCGGCCCCCGCACGTCCGCCCACCCCCCCCCGCCCACCATCCGCCGTCCCTGCCGCTTCTGCCACCTCTGCCGCTGCGCGGCCGGGGTGGCCCCGGCCCCCGGAAAGGAACCGTCCCTCAACCCTCAGCCGGCCTTCGCCTGTCCCCCGTCGTACAGCACGCGCCGCAGTGACGCGTAGGTGACTCCGTGGTCGGCCAGGACTTCCGCGGGAACGCCAGGACGCGCGGTGAGGGCGAGAAGGAGGTGCTCGTCGCCGATGTACCGGTCCTGCTGGGCGAGGGCGACACGCAGGGACTCCTTGAGGAGGTCCTTGGCTCCCTGGGCGAAGGGAGGCCGGTCGCCGAGGAACCCGGACCACCATCCCCGGCTCCGTCCGCCGTCTTTGCCGCCACCCCTCCCCTCACCCTTTCCGTCGCCTCCGGCGGTCTCCAGCGCCCCCTCGCCATGGGCCTCTTCGACACGCGAGACGATCGCCGCGACGTCGATGCCCAGCCCCGAGAGAGCGTCCGTGTCGGCCCGGGAGAGACCCCCGCGGCGGCGTGCCTCGGCCAGCGCCCGTTCGACGGACTCCCGGCGTCCGCCGAGCCCCAGCGACGTCAGGGCGAACGACGCACGGCTGGCCTCGCGGTCGAGGAGCGCCAGCAGCATGTGCTGCTCCTCGACCGTCTCCGCGTCCAGTCTCTCGGCGTGGCCGACCGCGCCGAGAACCACCGCGCGGGCGTCCCTGGTGAACCGTTCGAACATCACTGCCTCCCGTACTTCTTGTGCACGGCCTGCCTGCTGACACCCAGTTCCGCGGCGATCTCCTGCCACGACCAGCCCTGATTCCGTGCGCTGCGCACCTGCACCGCTTCGAGCTGCTCCAGCAGCCGCCGCAACGCGGAGACGGCACGCAGCCCGATCCGCGGATCGCGGTCGCCCGCGCGCTCGGCGAGATCCGTTGCTTCGGTCATGACGTCAACTTAGATTGACACACCACGGTATGTCAACTCAGATTGACGAGAGGAGGCGAGTGAAAGGGAGGTGTGATCAGGAGGCGGTCAGAACCACCTTGCCGAAGAGTTCGCCGGATTCCATGCGCGCGAAGCCCTCGCGGGCCCGGTCCAGCGGGAGCACTTCGTCGATGACGGGCCGGACACCGGTCGCCGCGCAGAAGGAGAGCAGGTCCTCGAGTTCGTCCTTGGAGCCCATCGTGGAGCCGACGACCTTGAGTTCGAGGAAGAAGATGCGGGTCAGCTCGGCGCGCGAGGGACTGTCGCCGCTCGTGGCCCCCGAGATGACCAGGGTGCCGCCCGGCTTGAGGGACTTGACCGAGTGGGACCAGGTGGCGGCGCCGACCGTCTCGATGACCGCGTCCACGCGCTGCGGCAGCCGGGCGCCCGGCTCGACGGCCTCGACGGCACCCAGTTCGAGGGCCCGCTTGCGCTTCGCCTCGCTCCTGCTGCTGGCGAAGACCCGCAGCCCCGCGGCCTTGCCCAGCACGATCGCGGCCGTGGCGACACCGCCTCCGGCGCCCTGCACGAGAACCGAGTCACCGGGTCGTACGCCGGCGTTGGTGAAGAGCATGCGGTACGCGGTCAGCCAGGCGGTGGGCAGACAGGCGGCCTCCTCGAAGGAGAGCTCCGCGGGCTTGGGCAGGACGTTCCACGTGGGCACGGAGACCTGTTCGGCGAAGGTCCCCTGGTAGCGCTCGGTGAGGATGGAGCGTGGCTCCTCCGGGCCGACGCCGTGACCCGTCTGGCCGATGACGGAGTGCAGGACGACCTCGTTGCCGTCCTCGTCGACACCGGCGGCGTCGCAGCCGAGGATCATCGGCAGTCTGTCCTCGGCGAGGCCGACTCCGCGCAGCGACCAGAGGTCGTGGTGGTTCAGGGAGGCGGCTCTGACGTTCACGGTCGTCCAGCCGGAGCGGGGTTCGGGAGCGGGGCGCTCCCCCAATTCGAGTCCGCGCAGGGGCTGGTCACGGTCGATGCGGGCGGCGTAGGCAGCGAACATGCCCCGACCCTAGGGGGCACCCGCCCCGGACGGAACCGGACGGCTCTGTGACGGACGACTCTGTGACACGCATCCCTGACGCGGCGGGAGGGGCCGGGACGGTCCCGGAGGTGCCTCGGACCGCTCGTGCGCTTCCCTGCGCCCCCTCTTCGGAGGCGGGGAACCACAAGAGCCCGAGGCACCTCCCGGCCGGAGACCGGATGCCGGACGCCGGGAACCACAACGCACCCGCAGCCACACGGCGGTCGAGCCGGCCACGCGGCCCTACGGCCACGCAGCCCACAGCCGTGCGGCCGTACAGCCGTGCAGCTGCCTGGCCGTGCAGCCCCGGCGTGCGGGCTACCGCCGCGCCACGCCCTCG
>NZ_JABTYA010000077.1:0-143 GCF_013302945.1 Streptomyces sp. 8P21H-1
CCCGGCCGGACGCCGGCCTGTCGTACGCCGGTTCGCCGGACGCCGGTTCGCCGGACGCCGGCCTGACGTACGCCGATCCGCCGGATACGGGTTGGCCGGAGGCCGGGGCGCCGGATGTCCGCCCGCCGGATGCCCGGCTGCCG
>NZ_JABTYA010000077.1:302-3525 GCF_013302945.1 Streptomyces sp. 8P21H-1
ACCAGGTGTCCCCCCGCCGGACACCGGGACGCCGGAGGTCCGGCCGTCCGGCACCGGGACGTCGGATGTCCGCCCGTCGGGTGCCCGGCCGCCGGTTACCGGGGCGCCAGGTGTCCGGCCGTCCGGCACCGGGACGCCGGACGCCGGGGCGCCGGATGTCCGTCCCCCGGGCACCGGGACGCCGGACGCCGGGATGTCGGATGTCCGTCCCCCGGGCACCGGGACGCCGGAGGCCGGGGTGTCGGGTGTCCGGTCGTCCGGAGCGGTTCGTCCGGGGGCCGGACTGCCGGCGGTCGGCCGCTCGGCCGCCGGGGGTGTGGCCGTGGCCTCCGAGGACAGCGTCAGCGGAAGGGCCAGGGCGGCCGCACAGGTGACGGCGATCGAGGAAGCAAGGTGTCCGCGCATGCCCCTGATCCTGGACATAGCAGGACTTACCTGTCCATCCAGGATGTGACGACCCGTCGGTCTTTTCGGCCGAACCGGTGCTCCGGGGCGCCCCGCGCGGACGGTTGCCCGCGTACGCTTGCGTCCCGTGAACGCCACCGACCGCACCCCTGCCGACCTGCTGCGATCCGCGCTCGCCACGGATCCGGCGCGCCCCCTCGTGACCTTCTACGACGACGCCACGGGCGAACGTGTCGAACTGTCCGTGGCCACCTTCGCCAATTGGGTGGCCAAGACCGCGAATCTGCTCCAGGGCGAACTGGGCGCCGAGCCCGGTGAGCGGGTGGCGCTGCTGCTGCCCGCGCACTGGCAGACGGCCGTGTGGCTGCTCGCGTGCTCCTCCGTGGGCGTGGTGGCGGACGTCGGGGGTGACGCCGGCTCGGCCGATCATGTGGTCGCCGGGCCGGGGCAGTTCGAGGCGGGGCTCGCGTGCGGCGGGGAGCGGGTGGCCCTGTCCCTCGCGCCCCTGGGGCGGCGCTTCGCCCAGGTGCCGTCCGGATACGTCGACTACGCCGTCGAGGTACCGGGGCAGGGGGACGTCTTCCGGCCGTACGGCGTGGTGGACCCGGAAGGCGCGGCCCTGGTCGTGGCGGGGGCCCAGCTGAGCGGGGCGGAGGTGGTCGAGCGGGCCCGCGGGGACGCGGGGCGGTTCGACCTGGTGGGACCGACGGCGCGGCTGCTGTCGGCGCTCTCCTACGACACGTGGGACGGACTGAGTGCCGGGCTCTACGCCCCGCTGGCCGCCGGCGGGTCCGTGGTCCTGTGCCGCCATCTCGAACAGCTCGGGGAGGATGCGCTGGCCAAGCGCATCGAGAGCGAACGGGTCACTTCGACGGCCCGCTGAGGCGTTCACCCGCCCGGCGCCCGCCCGGCACCCGCCCGGCGCCCGCCTCCCCCGTTCGGTCCAGCCCCTGAAGCCCTCCGCGCCCGGCCGCGTCATGGTCGTAGGGGCAGGTCCGAGCAGGTTCGGACGGTGGCGGAGGGAGGGGTGGAGCATGGCTGGCGGGACCGGAAGGACACACGGGGCCGGATCCGGGGCCGGTGGTGAGCGGCGCCGTCGCCGGCGGTGGCTGCGCCGCACGGGGCTCGGGGCCGCCGTGGCCCTCGTGGGCGCCGCGGGAGCCGGGTGGGCGGTCTACGAGAAGCTGGACGCCAACATCACCTCCGACGACGGGACGGCCGCCGAACTCGCCCGGTACGAGAGGGAGCGGCCCACCGCGCTGGTGCGCGACGCGCAGAACATCCTGCTGATCGGGTCGGACTCGCGGTCCGGGCGCGGCAACCGCAAGTACGGGAGGGACTCCGGCACCGAGCGCTCCGACACCACGATCCTGCTGCACCTCGCGGCGAACCGGCGCAGCGCGACCGCCGTCTCGCTCCCCCGCGACCTGATGGTGGACATACCGAGCTGCCGGGGGCCGGACGGCGACCGCACCGGACCCGTGTTCTCGATGTTCAACCACGCCTTCCAGAGCGGCGGTCCGGCCTGCACGATCCGTACGGTCGAGAAGCTGACCGGCGTGCGCGTCGACCATCACATGGTGGTGGACTTCCACGGGTTCAAGGACATGGTCGACGCCGTCGACGGCGTCGAGGTGTGCCTGAGGGAGCCGATCGACGACCCGGCCGCCAGGCTGCGGCTGCCCGCTGGCAAGGTGCGGCTCGACGGTGAGCAGGCCCTCGGTTACGTGCGCGTCCGCAAGACCGTCGGCGACGGCAGCGACACCGGCCGGATGGAGCGCCAGCAGCGCTTCCTGGGTGCCCTCGTCAACAAGGTGCGCAGCAACGACGTACTGCTGAACCCGTCGAGGCTCTACCCCGTGCTGGACGCGGCGACGTCCGCGCTGACCACCGATCCCGGGCTGGCGAACCTGCGGGGCCTGTACGACCTGGTCCGCGGCATGCGCACGATCCCCACCGAACGGGTGCAGTTCCTCACCGTGCCGAGGGAGTCGTACGCCCGGGACAGCGATCGCGACCAGCTCGTGGAACCCGAGGCGGAGAAGCTCTTCGAACGGCTGCGCCAGGACGCTCCGCTGGAGGTCGCCGGGGAGGTTCCGCGGGATCCCGGCACGGAGAGACGTGACGCGGAGAGGCGTGACGCGGAGCCGGCCGGCGTCCCGGACGGGCACGGCTACTCGTACGAATTCGAGCGGGACCGGCCGGAGCGCACGGGCCCCTCGTACGCCGAGGACGGCAGACCGGGCCGGAAACGGCCGGACGATCCCGCGCCCGCGCCGAGTCCCGCGCCGACCTTCCGGGGCAACACGGCCGCCGAGGACGTGTGCGGCTAGCGCCGAAACCGGTCGGCGGGTAAAGGGAACACCAAGAGAGGGAACACGCGTCCAAAGAATTGGGTGGATTGCCCGCTTGTAGGGACGTGGAATTTGTCACCGTCGTCGCTTGACGCCGAACTGGGCGGATAGTGTGAGCGATCCGGTGCGCCTGCGCCACGAGTTGCGCTCGTGGGTCGCGCGCCGGTTGGACCGACTGACGAGCGTCTTCTGAGGGGGAAAGACGCCGCGTGGCCCCGACGGAGGACTCGAGCAACCGTGGACGCGCAAGGCCGTGGGCGGGCGGACGACATCGACCCCGCAGACCAGTGGGTACTGAACCCGGACACCGGCGACTACGAACTGCGACTGCAGGCTTCCGGACCGCAGTCGACGGTCCCGGGGCCCCGCTCCCGCAGGAAGACGGGCGCCGCCGCGCCATCGCGCGGGCGCACCGCTCCCGCGCGGGAGCGCAAGGGCGCACCCGAGGCGCCGGACCCCGTCGT
>NZ_JABTYA010000009.1:0-2100 GCF_013302945.1 Streptomyces sp. 8P21H-1
CCGAACCAGGACCCGTCCTCGTCACCGGCACCCTGCGCCGCGGACAAGGCGGCACACGCCAACTCCTCACCTCCCTCGGCCACGCCTGGACCCGCGGCACCCCCATCAACTGGACCCCCCTCCTCGACCCACACACCCACACACCCCCACACACCGCCCACGACCTCCCCACCTACCCCTTCCAACACCAGCACTACTGGCTCAGAAGCGTCCCCTCCGCAGGCGCTGTGGCCGCCGCCGGACTCACGGAGGCCCGGCACCCCCTGCTCGACGCCTGGGTCGAACTGCCCGACGAAGGCGGGGTGTTGTTCACCGCCCGGCTGTCGTCGAGCAGCCACCCCTGGCTGGCCGAACACATGGTGCACGGAGTCGCGGTGGTGCCCGGGGCGGCGTTCCTGGAGATGGCGGTGCGCGCCGGGGACGAGGTCGGCTGCGGTGCCGTCGAGGAACTGGTGATCGAGACGCCGCTCGTGCTCGCGGAGGGTCCGGGCGTGCGGCTCCAGGTGGCTGTCGGCGCGGTGGACGGCTCCGGCCGGCGCCGGCTGACCGTCCACTCCCGGCGTCAGGGTGCCCCCGACTGGACCCGGCACGCCACCGGCACACTGGCAGGCCGTCCGGACGCCGTCCCCGGCATCGACCTGTCGGCGTGGCCGCCGGCCGGGGCGGTGCCCGTCGAGGTGGATCCGGCGGTGCCGGGGCTGCGTGCGGCGTGGCGGCGTGGCGAGGAGGTGTTCGCCGAGGCCGAGGTGGACGAGGAGCAGCGGGACGCGGCCGAGCGGTTCGCGCTGCATCCCGCGCTGCTCGAAGCCGTGAGCCGTGCCGGCGGTGGTACCTCCGCGCTGTCCGTCGCCTACCGTGCCGTGTCCCTGGCAGCGGCCGGGGCCACCTCTCTGCGGGCACGTATCGCTCCGGACGGCGGTGGCGGTACGGCGCTGGAACTCGCGGACGCCTCCGGCCGGGCGGTCGGCAGCCTCGGGTCGGTCGTCTCGCGTGAGGTCGACGCGGACGAGCTGGCGTCGGCGGCTGCCCAGGGCGGCGTGGACCCGCTGGACGCGTTGTTCCGCGTCGACTGGGTGCCTTTCGCCGTCGAGGCCGTGGCGGACCCGACGCGGCGACTGGTCACCGTCGCCGGCCTCGATGAGCTGTCGGCGTCGGCCGCCGGCAGTGATGTGCGCGTGGATCTGACGGACACCGCCCAGGGGTTGCGGGCGCTGACCTCGCGGGCGTTGGCGTGGGTCCAGGCGTGGCTCGCCCTGCCGGTGACGGATGCGCGGCTGGTCTTCGTCACGCGGGACGTCGGCGACCCGGTCACCGCGGCCGTCTGGGGGCTCGTCCGCTCGGCGCAGTCGGAGGCACCGGAGCGGCTGGTCCTGGCCGCCGTGGACGGGGACGCCGCCTCCGAGGCGCTGCTGCCCGCCGCCGTCGCCACCGGTGAGCCGCAGTTCGCCCTCACCGCCGGCCGGGCCACCGTACCGAGGCTGGTGCGGGCGGCGGACACCGTCGGCGTTCGGCCGCTCGCCCCCGACGACACCGTGGAGCCGCTCGACCCCGACGGCACCGTTCTGATCACCGGCGGCACCGGCACCCTGGGCCGCCTGCTCGCCCGGCACCTCGTGGCCGAGCACGGCGTACGCCACCTGCTGCTGGTCAGCCGGCGCGGTGGTGCCGCCGACGGCGTGTCCGAGCTGGAGCGCGACCTCGGCGCGCTGGGCGCCACCGTGCGCACCGTCGCCTGCGACATCACCGACCGTGCCGCGCTGGCCGGCCTGCTGGCGTCGATCCCCGGCGGGACACCGCTCACCGCGGTCGTCCACACCGCCGGTGTGCTGGACGACGGCGTGGTCACCGCCCTCACCCCGGAGCGGCTGGACGCCGTCCTGCGGCCCAAGGCGGACGCGGCGCTCCTGCTGGACGAGCTGACCCGGGACGCCGGCCTCGCGGCGTTCGTGCTGTACTCCTCGGCCGCCGGCGTCCTCGGCAACCCCGGGCAGGCCAACTACGCCGCCGCCAACGCCTTCCTGGACGCGCTGGCCGCGCGGCGCAGGGCGGCGGGGCTGCCCGCCACCTCGCTCGCCTGGGGCCACTGGGCGGCCACCAGCG
>NZ_JABTYA010000078.1:0-143 GCF_013302945.1 Streptomyces sp. 8P21H-1
GCCCTCCGCCGTGAAGTCGGACTCGACGATCACCACGGAGGCGCGCGCCTCGGCCCCGGCCGTCTCGAGCGCACCGTTGCGTGAGCGCACGTGGTCGAGGTCCGGTGGCCCCGCCACGTGCGCGATCCGTTGGTGACCCGACG
>NZ_JABTYA010000078.1:217-326 GCF_013302945.1 Streptomyces sp. 8P21H-1
GACGGCCGGGAGGCCCTCCGCCGCGAGCGCTCCGATGCGCGGATCGTCCTCGACGAGGTTGGCGACGACCACGGCGGACACGCTGCCGTCGCCTGCCCACCGCGTGTAG
>NZ_JABTYA010000079.1:0-11422 GCF_013302945.1 Streptomyces sp. 8P21H-1
CGCGCCGGTCCGGGGCCCGCGGCGCGGGGTTCGGGGTCCGGGGTCCAAGCTCCAAGCTCCAAGCTCCGGGGTCCAAGCTCCGGGGTCCGGGGTCCGGGGTCCGGGGTCCGGGAGACCCTGCCCCCGGGCCCTGCTCGCGACGCCGCGGAGG
Source organism: Streptomyces sp. 8P21H-1 (assembly GCF_013302945.1). Classification (NCBI taxonomy): domain Bacteria; kingdom Bacillati; phylum Actinomycetota; class Actinomycetes; order Kitasatosporales; family Streptomycetaceae; genus Streptomyces; species Streptomyces sp. 8P21H-1. The sequence continues at coordinate 152 of NZ_JABTYA010000079.1, forward strand.
CGCCCGGCGTGTGCGTCGCGGGCGGGCTTGACCTGGAGCGCGCTCCAGATCCGAGCATGGAGGGCATGTCCACCACGCACCCCACCACGCATCCCACCACCTCCCGGATCGTCCTCGGAACGATGGACTTCGGCACCCGCGTCGCCCCGGACCGGGCCTTCGCGATCCTCGACTCCTTCGTCGCCGGCGGCGGTGTCTGGCTCGACACCGCCAACTGCTACTCCTTCTGGGCCGACCCCAGCGGTGTCGGCGGCGCCAGCGAGCGCCTCATCGGGGCATGGCTCCGGACCCGCCCGGGCGTACGCGACCTGGTGCGGATCGCGACGAAGGTCAGGCAGAACCCGCTGGTCCCGCACTCCTGGCCCGAGAGCGCCGAAGGACTCTCCGCGCATGCCGTCCGCACCGGTGTGGAGGAGAGCCTGGAGCGCCTCGGGACCGACCACGTCGATCTGCTCTGGGCCCATGCCGAGGACCGTGCCGTGCCGCTGGAGGAGACGGTCGGCGCCTTCGGCGAACTGGTCGCGAAGGGAACGGCCCTGCGGGTCGGGGCGGCCAACCACGCCGCCTGGCGCGTGGAGCGGGCCCGGTCGCTCGCACGGGAGCGGGGCGTCGAACCGTGGACGTTCCTCCAGTTGCGCCACTCGCTCGTCCAGCCGCGCCCGCTCACCCCCGTCGCCGAGGCCGGCCACCGCATGCTCACCGCGGAGGACCTGGACCTCGCACGCGAGGAAGGGCTCGCCGTGTGGTCGTACAGCTCGCTGATGTGGGGTTCCTACGTACGCACGAACAAGCCGCTCCCGCACACCTATGATCACCCCGGAACGGCCCGGGTGCTCGCGGTCCTCGACGACGTGGCCGGCGAACTCCGGGCCACGCGGAACCAGGTCGTCCTCGCATGGCTGATGCGGCAGGGCATCGATCCCATCGTCGGCGCGAGCCGGGTGGAGCAGATCGAGGAGGCGCTCGCCGCGCACCGTGTGCGGCTCGACGACGAGCACCTGGCGCGCTTCGCCGAAGCGCGGTAGTACGGCAGCGCGGCAGCCGCAACGGACGCGGCAGCCGCGACAGCACGGTCACCCGAGGAGCCTCCATGACCACCCTCACCCCGGCGGCGGCCGCCGACCGGACCGGCGTCTCGCTCGACACGCTGCGCTACTACGAGCGTGAAGGGCTCATCGGCCCGATACGGCGCACCGCCGGCGGGCGCAGGCAGTACACCGAGGACGACGTCTTCTGGATCGGCCTGGTCACGTGCCTCCGCGAGGCCGGTCTCGGCATCGCGGACCTGCGGGAGTTCGTCGTCATCCTGCGCGGCGAGCACTCCCCGCAGGACCGGGTCGCCTTCCTGCGCGAGCGCCGTGCCGCCCTGCGGCAGCGGGCGGCGGCGCTGCACCGGGCCATGGAGGTCCTCGACGAGAAGATCGCCTACTACAGCTGAACGCCGCCGCCCGCCCACATCGCTCACATCATTCGGATCGCTCGGATCACTCGAAGAACTTGATGCTCCAGCCCGTGTTGGTGTTCGCCCCGGGCACGTTGGACCGTGAGTACGTGGTGTTGCCCCACCACGCGAACGTCCCGGTGTACCAGTAGCGGTTGTCCCACGAGTACGGGGTCCCCTTCGGGACCGCGTGGAACATCAGGGGGAACCTGGGACCCGCCGGCGGACTCGTGTTGATGTCGCCGTTCAGCAGGACGAACGTGTGGTGCCCGGGGCCGTTCACGTACAGCGTCGGGTCCCAGCCGGGCATCATCGTGGTGCGGTTGGAGCCGAACAGGCAGCCGTTCGACTTGTACCAGTCCCATACGTAGGTGGGGTCACCGCCGGCCCGCAGGCGCAGGTCGGCGATGCAGTACTGGTCGCTCCAGCTGCCGTTGGCCGAGTACGTGATGTGCAGCTGGCCGTTCGGGTCCTTGATCGCTTCCGGGCTCTCGTTGATGAACGGGTTGCCGACCACGCGCTCCCAGCTCTCACGCGGCTGCGAGATGACGTACCGTCCGCCGGTGGGAGTCGTCGGGCTGCTCATACGGGCGATGTAGAGGTTCTGCTCGACGTTGGTGTCGCCCGCCCAGCCCGACCAGACGAACCAGCGCTGCCCCCCGAAGGTGAACAGGGTGCCGTCGATCGCCCACTTGCCGTCCGGCAGGGCGAGCTGCGTCTCGGCGCTGTAGCCGCTGTCCGGGGCGGCGGAGCTGATCACGTACATGCGGTGGGCCGGTCCGCGCCCGGCCGTGAAGTAGATGTAGTACCTGCCGTTGTCCATGACGATCTCGGGGGCCCAGACCTCACCGCGGTCGCGGGTGTCCGACCAGACCTTCCGGGCGGGAGCCGAGGCGAGGGCGTCGGTGGAGGCGGCCTGCCGTACGACGATGCCCCCGTCGGCCGACTGGACGGAGACATAGGTGCTGCCGACCCTCAGCACGCTGGGGTCCGCGGCGCGGAGGCCCGTCTGCCCCTGCGGCGCCGCCTCCCGTGCGGGGGGAGCGGCGCTCTGGGCGGTGGCGGGGGACGAGAGGGACAGGGGGGCGGTCAGCAGGCCGGCCAGCGCCAGGGCGCCGAGGCCGGAGAAGCAGCGGAACAGTCTCATGGGCTCTCCCTGGTACGCCTCCACCCCGGCGACGCCCGGCCGGTGGGGGAACGCCGACGCGAGACGCCGCCAGGTCACGATCGCGGAAGGAGGCTGTGGGGGTGGGGGGATCCTGCTCGTCACGGTCCTCCACGATCGCTTTTACATCGATGGAAGAGCGCTCTCACAGGATCCCGACGGCCACGTTCCCTGTCAACGGCCCGTCCGGGCACAGTTCTCCCGGCAGCGACGCCCGATCGGGGACGTCGGCGGGTGCCGCATCCAGGGACGTCAGCGTGTGCCGGATCAGGGACGTCAGCGTGTGCCGCGCAGCCGGAGGAGGTACGCCGCGGTCAGTGCGACGGCACGGTCCCCGTCCCGGGACAGCTCCACGAGGGCACGCGACGCCGTCCGCCCCGGAACGGCGGCCAGCGCCTGGGTCAGCCGGCCGCGGGCGGGCGCTCCGGTGGTGTCGTGGGCGAGGCGGTCGAGGAGACCGGTCGCGATCCGGTCCGCCGTCGCGCTGTCGTGCGCGAGCACGCCCAGCGCGTCCGCCGCGTCGGTGTCGTTCCTCCCCTGCACGATCATGTCGATGAGTGTCGGGAGCGCTTCGGCGACCCCGCGGGGGTCGATGAGTGTCGGGAGCGCTTCGGCGACCCCGCGGGCCCCGAGCGCCAGGGCCGCGTACCCGCGGACCGTGTCGTCGGGGCTCGCGAGGGCCGGGCGCAGCCGCGCGGCGGCCTCCTCGCCGGGCAGTTCGGCGAGGGACCGGACGGCCCGTTCCCGCACCGCGGCCACGGGGGAGTCGAGGCCCTCCGACAGCAGTGCCGGGCCGCCGTCGCCCGAGCGCGCCAGTGCCCATCGAAGGGCTCCGGCGACGTTCGGCTCCGTCTCGCCCAGTACCGCCTCGACCAGTGCCTCCACCGGCACCGCGGCCCCGGCCGAGGAGAGGGCCGCGCGCTGGCGCACGTCGGCGCTCTTCGAGCCCAGGGCCTGGAGGAGGGCCACGACCCGGAGCACGTCCTCCCAGCCGCCGGGATCCGCGGCGTCGATCCGGTGCAGCCGCGTCAGCAACTCGGTCTCGGCCGCGATGCGTTCGCGCGTCCGGCGTACGAGGTCGCCGACGAGCGCCGCGGGCGTGAACCCCGGGTCGTCGAGCACCCGCCCGATCTCACGCAGCGACAGCCCCAGCGACCGCAGGCTCTCGATGTGGAAGATCCGCCGGATGTCGTCCCCCGAGTACTCCCGGTAACCGGAGCCCGTGCGACCCGAAGGCCGTACCAGTCCGAGCGACTCGTAGTGCCTGAGCATGCGGGCACTGACTCCGGACCGCCGCGCCACCTCACCGATCAGCACGCCCTACCGTCCCTCCTGGCCGGACCCGCCGAGGGCCACGACGCGCTTCGCCTCCTCGATCGCGAGGTCGAAGCCGGCGTCCGGGTCGCGCAGCAGTCGCCGGGTGGCGAGCGCGTGCGCCCGTACGCGCGGATCGGTGTCCGTCGTCGCGGCACGCAGGGCCGGTGCGATCACCTCGCCCAGCGCGACCAGCGCCCGGCTGAGACTCAGCTGCGTCTCCCGCCCGCCGCGCCCGAACTGCGTCGCCAGCGCCGCGGCCAGGGTGGGCTCCCCGCCTTCCGGTACGAGCACCACCGCGGTCCGCCAGGCGCTGCGGGCCACCTCGTCGTCGGCGTCGGACAACACCGCCGGGGTGATCGCCGGCCACGCCCGCCGGTCCCCGATCTTCGACAGCGTGTGCAGCGCCTGACTCCGTGCCTGCGCCCGCTCCGAGCGGACTTCGCGGACCAGCGCGGGGAGTGTCACGGAGACCGGGTGACGGGTGAGTGCCCAGGTCAGCATGTCGCGGACGAAGAACTCGGGCTCGATCGCGCACCGCTCGACGAGCCGGCCGACGAAGCGCGGGTCGGGCGCCGTGCCGATCGCCAGAGCGGCCCGCAGCCGTACGGACGCGGTGTCGTGCTCCAGCCCGCGCAGCGCCCGCACCGCATCCGCATTCGTATCCATGTCCCCATCCATGTCCCCATCCACGTTCGTGTCCGTGTCCTGTCCCGTGACCGTCATCGAGACCACCTCCTCGGCACGCAGTGAAGACCCTGTCACTGTGTCAAGGTCAAACGGAGCCCGCGATCAGGGGGCCGTGATGTCGAGGGTGACCCCCGACAGGGGACGGCCCACGCAGGTGAGCACCCGGCCTTCGGCCTTCTGCCGGGGCGTCAGGCAGTTCGGCTCGTTCTGCGCGACCTCTCCGCCGCGCAGCCGCACCGCGCAGTCGCCGCAACTGCCGACCGTGCAGGAGTACGGCATCGGGAACCCCGCGGCCAGGCCCGCGTCGAGGAGGGTCCGGCCGGGCTCGACGACCACCGTGCCGACAGGGCGTCCGTTCTCCTCGACGGTCATCTCCTGCGGCGCCGCCACCGCGGACCCGGTGTCCGCCGCGCTGGTGTAGCGCTCGTGGTGCACCCGTCCGTCCGCGACGCCGAGTCCGGACAGGACACCCCGTACGGCGTCCATCAGCGGTGGGGGACCGCAGACGTAGTAGTGGGCGTCCGGGGCCGGTGACAGGTCCGCGATCCAGCGGCGTACGCCGTCCGCGTCGAGGCGTCCGTCCCGGTGGGTCAGGACATGGGTGACCGACAGCCGGCCGGGGTGGTCCTTTGCCGACCGGGCCAGCTCGTCGGCGAAGACGGCCTCGTCCGCGCTGCGGCTGCTGTACAGCAGCGCGGTCCGGCCGTGACCGGGCGTGACGGCGAGCCGCGTACGGATCATGCTCATCATCGGTGTCACGCCGCTGCCCGCCGCGACGAGCACGATCTCGTCCGGGGCCCCCGGTCCGAGGTGGAAGGAGCCCGACGGACCGCGCACCGCGAGGCGGTCGCCGGCGCGCAGGTCCCGGTGCACATGGGTGGAGAACCGGCCGCCCGCCACGTGCTTGACCGTGACCTCAAGACGGGACAGTCCGGGCACCGACGAGGCCGAGTAGGCCCGGCGCACCGGGCGGCCGTCGATGTCGGCGACGAGGGTGAAGAACTGGCCGGGCAGGAACTCGAACGGTGCCCGGCCGCCGTCGGCGTCCTCCAGCACGAGGGTGACCGCGCTCGGTGTCTCCCGGCGCACCCCGGCGACGCGTACCTCCCGCAGGGGAGGTTCCCGCAGGGACTGGTCCCGTGAGGACCGCTCCCGGCCGCCGTCGTTGCCGGCAGGGCGCCGGCGCGGGAGACCGCGGCGCCACCCGCTCCCGCCGGACCGTCCGCTCCCGCCCGGCCCCCCGCCCGCGTCGGGCGCGAGGTCCCCGTAGCCTTCCTTCCGCAGCGCGGAACGGTACGCACGGTTCCCCGCCAGCCGCAGCAACCGGGTCAGCCCCGGGACCGCCCCGACCGCCTTCAGCAGGAACGCGGGCGGTCCGTCGGCGGCCCCGGCCGAACCGGCGGCGAGGTGCTTCCCCGCCAGCGCCATCAGGTCCGGTACCGTGCCGCGGTCCGGATGCGCGCCGGGGGTCCACAGCCGCGCACGCGCCACGGCGTCGTTGCCGGTCAGCTCGGCGTGCTCGACATCGATGAGCAGGGCCAGGTGCGGCGGCGTCCCGCGCAGTGACATCGTCCCCAGCAGCGCGGGGTCGTCGGTGATCGCGCCGCGGCCGCGGACGTGCAGCACCCCGCTGCGTCCCGGAACGAGTGCGGCGAGCGAGAGCCGGTCGTCCCGCAGCAGGTTGTGGAGCGTGTCGGCGCGCTTGTTGCCCCTCCGGTCCGGGATGACGAGAGTGCGGCCGTCCAGGATCCGTGCCACCGCCCGCCGGTCCCCGCGCGGACTCGTGTCGCTCCCGCCCGACGCGTCCCAGGAGGACAGGGCGAGGAACGGCGCCGCGGCCAGGAAGCCGGCGATGCCGGGGCCGCACAGGGGGCCGTCCCCCGCGATTCCGGCGACCGGCCCCGTCGGCCCGGCGGGTTCGTGGAGGGCGGGCCCGGCCGGGACGGGCGGCTGCCACAGGCCGGACCGGAGGACGGCCTGCGCGCAGTGCACGTACGCCTCCTCGACGTCGACGGTCGTCCCGGCCGTCGTCCCGGCGTCCTCGCGCGCCGCCACGGAACCGTTGACGCGCAGGATCTCGCCGACGCCCGGCAGGAGGAAGAAGAACGAGACGGGACCGCGCGGATCGCCGGGTTCGGACAGGGAGAAGGAGATGCGCGTCGGGGAGTGGACGCGGACGAACCCCGGTGTGCCGCCGATGAAGGTCGTCCTGCTGGTGCCGTCGGCGTCGCGGTGGCCGAAGGCCGCGATCGGACAGTGGGCGAGGACGGTCCGGCAGCCCTCGTCGAGAGAGCTGATCTGCTTGAGCATGACCATCGGCGCGGGACGGCCGACGGCCGTCCCGACCTCGTCCGCCGTCGTCAGCCGGCGCGGCGCGCCCGGCCGGTTCTCGTGCTGCATGGGGGATTCCTCTCAGCCGGGGGCGGACCGGCCCAGGCGCCAGTAACCGATGAACGAGATGTCCCGCCTGGGCACGCCGCGGTCGTCGACCAGCTGCCGTCGCACCGACGTGGCCAGCCGGGACTCGCCCGCGGCCCAGGTGTGGAAGCGGCCGGACGGCAGGGGGGCCTCGCGCAGCGCGTCCAGCACCAGGGCGCCGGGCCGCAGGTCCGCGCCGTCGCGGCTGAACCAGTGGACGCGGGTGCCGGCGGGTGCCCCGACGGGGCGGATGTCGGCCTCGGCCGCCACCTCCAGGTAGACCTCCGTGGGCAGTGAGGGCGGTGTTCCGTCGAGGATCGACAGGACGGCGGGCAGCGCGGTCTCGTCGCCGACCAGCAGTTGCCCCTCCGCGTGCTCCGGCAGCCGGTACACCGTGCCGATGTCGAAGATCCCCGCCGGGTCGCCCGGCGCGGCCCGGCGCACCCAGGACGACATGGGTGAGTCGCCGTGCAGCGCGAACTCGATGTCGATCTCGTCGTCCGCCGGCCGCGCACGCCGGATTGTCAGGTTGCGGACCCAGGGCCGGACCGACTTCGGCACCAGCATGAACTGGGCGATCCATGCCTCGTTCGAGACGGTCGGCATCCGCAGCGCGGTCTGCCCCTCACGGGGGAAGAACAGCCGGACCGCCTGGTCGGCGCCGGCGACGACGAGGTCCCGCACGGCCGGACCGCCGAGGGTGACGCTCGCGAACCCCGGTGTGAGGAACTCACGGCGGCGCACCTCCAGCGTGATCATTCTGCGTGGCCCGGGCAGCTGCACCTTGGGGATCACGAGAGCCTGCCCGTATCGGGCATGGCCTTGTTTTCGCAGGTCATGACAGTATTCTGAACAATTACTCAGCTCTTTGGCTACTCGCTTTCCGCGCCCCGAGGAGGCCCCTCCATGCCGTCGGCCGACCGCCGTCCCCCCGCACGTCGCAAGCCCCGCCAGGTGCGTGCCGAACTCACCCGCGAGCGCGTCCTCACCGCCGCTGCTCACGTTTTCGCCGAGTTCGGCTACGCCGCCGGCACCACCAACCGCATCGCCGAGCGCGCCCGAGTCTCGATCGGCTCGCTGTACCAGTACTTCCCGAACAAGGACGCCATCCTGGCCGAGCTGGTGGTGCGGCACATCGACCGCGGCACCTGGACGCACGCCGACCGGCTGGACCTGTCCGCCGGAACCCTGGAGGCGACGGTGCGGGCCCTGGTCCGCGACGCGATCGACAACCACCGCGACGATCCCCGGCTGCTGCGGATGATGATCGAGGAGGCGTCGTTCTCGCAGGAGCTGATCGACACCATCGACCGGCACAGCAGGAACCGCGTCGAGCAGGTGCGCGACCTCCTCGCCCGGCACCCGGACGTCCGCGTGCAGGACCTCGGCGCCGCGGCCGATCTGATCGTGTTCACCGTCGAGACGAACACGCACAGACGCATGGCGGTCCCGGGCGACGTCCCGGTCGAGACGTTCGAGAACGAACTGGTGGCCATGGTCACCCGCTATCTGAGGGGTGACGTCCGAGGGGCGACCGGCAGCCGCGGCGGGGCCGGGACTTCCGGCAGTAGCACCAACAGCCCTTGATGTGGATTCCTATCCGGAAAAACCCCGAAGGGCACGCGGCGCCTCTTACGGTGACGGCTTCATCAGGTGTCTTCTCGGGGCGGAAGCCGTTGACACGACTGCTCTTATCAGGTCCCCACCGGGCCCGGCCCCAGGGAAGCCGTCGACGGACTCCGTCACCTCCCGGTGAGGAGCCCGCCCCTCGCGTACCGCCGCGCTTCACACGGGGGCCACGCGGGCCTTCCGTGACGTTCGCTGCCCTTGGAACACTCCTCTCGCGCACGTTGCGGCATGCGCAGGTCCGTCCGTCAGTCGCATCCGTATCCGCCAGGACGAGAGGTCCCCCAGTCATGACCGAAGTGAATCGGCGCCGTTTCCTGCAGCTCGCGGGCGGCACCGCGGCGTTCACCGCGCTGTCGGAGAGCATCGCGAAGGCCGCCGCCATCCCCGCGGGACACCACCGCGGCACCATCGAGGACGTCGAGCACGTCGTCGTCCTCATGCAGGAGAACCGGTCCTTCGACCACTACTTCGGCGCGCTCAGGGGTGTCCGCGGCTTCGGCGACCCGCACCCGGTCACGCTCGACAACGGAAAGTCCGTGTGGCACCAGTCGGACGGCACCAAGGACCTGCTGCCCTTCCACCCGGAGGCCGACGACCTCGGCATGCAGTTCCTGGAGGGCCTGCCGCACAGCTGGCCCGACGGGCACGCCGCCTACAACGGGGGCAAGTACGACAAGTGGGTCCCCGCCAAGGGCGCCACGACCATGGCGTACCTGACGCGCGAGGACATCCCGTTCCACTACGCGCTCGCCGACACCTTCACCGTGTGCGACGCCTACCACTGCTCGTTCATCGGCTCCACCGACCCGAACCGCTACTACATGTGGACGGGCTTCACCGGCAACGACGGCAAGGGCGGCGGCCCCGTCCTCGGCAACGACGAACTCGGCTACGACTGGACGACCTACCCCGAGCGCCTGGAGGAGGCCGGGATCTCCTGGAAGGTCTACCAGGACATCGGCGACGGCCTGGACGCGGCCGGTTCCTGGGGCTGGATAGCGGACGCGTACCGCGGCAACTACGGCGACAACTCGCTGCTCTACTTCAACAAGTACCGCAACGCCGAGCCCGGCGACCCGCTCCACGACAAGGCCCGCACCGGCACCGACGCCCGCAAGGGCGAGGGCTACTTCGACCGGCTGCGGGCCGACGTCCTGGGCGGCACGCTGCCGCAGGTCTCCTGGATCGCCGCCCCCGAGGCCTTCTCCGAGCACTCCAACTGGCCCTCGAACTACGGCGCCTGGTACATCTCCCAGGTCCTGGAGGCGCTCACCGCGGATCCGAAGGTGTGGGCGAAGACGGCCCTGTTCATCACGTACGACGAGAACGACGGCTTCTTCGACCACCTGGTCCCGCCGCTGCCGCCGCGCTCCGCCGACCACGGCAGGTCCACCGTGGACGTCGGCCCGGACCTCTTCGCGGGCAGCGCGACCCACGTCGCCGGTCCGTACGGGCTCGGCCCGCGGGTGCCGATGCTCGTCGTCTCGCCCTGGAGCAAGGGCGGTTACGTCTGCTCCGAGACCTTCGACCACACCTCGATCATCCGGTTCCTGGAGCGCCGCTTCGGCGTCGAGGAGCCCAACATCTCGCCCTGGCGGCGGGCCGTCTGCGGTGACCTGACCTCCGCGTTCGACTTCTCCCGCAAGGACAGCAGGCCGGCCGGCCTGCCGGACACCGACGCGTACGAGCCGGCGGACAAGGACCGGCACCCGGACTACCGGCCGACCCCGCCCGCGCACCCGCGGCTGCCCCGCCAGGAGCGCGGCCTGCGGCTCGCCCGCCCCCTCCGGTACGCCCCGTGGATCGACGGTTCCGCCGACCCGGAGACCGGGAGGTTCACCCTGACCTTCGCCTCGGGAAAGAAGGCCGGCGCCTCCTTCCACGTGACGTCCGGGAACCGCACCGACGGCCCCTGGACCTACACCACCGAGGCGGGGAAGACCGTCTCGGACACCTGGAACTCCGCGTACTCGAACGGCTCGTACGACCTGACCGTGCACGGGCCCAACGGGTTCCTGCGCGTCTTCAGGGGCCCGGGGAGGACGGCCGGACCCGAGGTCACCGCCCGCCACGACGGGGACGACATCGAGCTGACCTTCACCAACAGGGGCGCCCGCACGACGACCCTCGAACTCACCGACGGCTACGGAGGCAGGCCCAGGTCGTTCAAGGTACGGCCCGGCGCCACCGTGCGGCACACCGTGGACCTGCGGGCCGGCAGGCGCTGGTACGACCTCACCGTCAGGTCCGGCGCGGACGGCTCGTTCCTGCGCCGCTTCGCCGGGCACGTCGAGAACGGCCGGGTGGGCGTCAGCGACCCCGCCATCGCCACGGTCTAGCGATGGTGCCGCGGAGGGCGGGCCGCCGGTCCGGGGCCGCTACAGGCGGGTGAGCCGGCAGTACCTCCGCTGTTCCGGCAGCAGCGGTTCGTACGCCGCCGGTACGGACGACTCCAGGGCGAGGACCGCCGCCACGGGGTGCTGCTCCCGCTCCACCGCCGGTGCCGGCATGTGCGCAGGCACCGGCACCGGCACCGGCGCAGCCGCGGGGGTGGAGCGTGACAGTGTCACCACGCCCCAGGCCGCGACCGCCGCGCCGGCCGCCGCGAGCAGCA
>NZ_JABTYA010000080.1:0-1195 GCF_013302945.1 Streptomyces sp. 8P21H-1
CGGGCTGCCCGTCGCCGGCCTCGCCCTCGCGACGGCCGGCGCGGCCTCGGCCGGGGCGGGGGCCGCGGGGCTGGTGCGCTATCTGCAGATCTTCGTACTGGTGCCCGCGGCGGTGATGCTGCTGGTCCGCGACCGCCGTGACGCGCGCCTCGTCGCCTGGTCCCTCGTCGGGCTCGCGGGGTGGCAGGGGGCCCTCGGCGTCCACCAGTACGTGACCGGGACCGGGGCCTCGTACCGGGGCGAGATGATCCGGGCGGTGGGCACGTTCGGGTCGACGGACATCATGGGCATGGCGGCCGTGGTGTCGTTCGGGCTGGTGTGCGCGCTCGGTATCGCGCTCGGTTCCGGGTCCGCGCGGCAGCGGGCCGTGGCGGCGGTGTGCGCGCTGGCGCTGCTGCTGCCGCTCGCGCTGTCGTTCAGCCGGGGGGCGTGGATCGCCACGGCCGTGACGTGCGGGGTACAGGTCGTACTCGCCGGACTGCGGCGGGCCGTAAGGGTGTTCGCGGCGGTGGCGGCGGCCGCGGTGGTCCTGGTGGGCGGGTTCGGCGTGGGCACCGCCATGCTCCAGGAGCGCATCGGCAGCATCACTCAGGTGGCGGATGCGCCGGACCAGTCGGTGACCGACCGGTACACGATGTGGACGGCGGCCGTCGACATGTGGCGCGACCGGCCGCTGACAGGCGTGGGGCTCAAGGGCTTCCCCGACCACCGCGACGGGCACGCCTCGCTGGCGCTGTCCTCGGGCAGCGACACCGACGGGGCGGGCGCCGGGTTCCGGCGCCAGCCTCTCCTGTCACCGCACAACATGTACTTGCTGGTGCTGAGCGAGCAAGGGCTCCTCGGGCTGCTCGCACTGGCGGGCAGCTGGCTCGCGCTGCTGGTCGGCGGTCTGCGGCGGCTCCTGAGCGCACGGTGCTCACCGGAGGGCGCCGACTGCGCGCTGATCGCCTGCGGGCTGCTGCTCTGGCAACTGGTCGACTTCGTGTACGCCGACATCGGCGGCCCCTCGACCGTGCTGACCGCACTGGTCCTCGGCCTCGCCGCCTGGTGGGCGCTGGCCGCCGAGGGGGCCGGGGAACGATGACGGTGACGCCGTCCCGGGCGGAGGGCGAGGGGACGACGGAAGCGGTGGCGGGGGGCGGGGAGCCGGGCACGGCCACCGGTGCCCCGCCCGCCGTCGGCGCGCCACGTGCGG
>NZ_JABTYA010000081.1:0-3568 GCF_013302945.1 Streptomyces sp. 8P21H-1
CAACGCCGGACACCCCTGGCCGCTGCTGATGCGCGAAGGCCGGGTGCAGGAGATCACCCCGGAGGCCGACATGCCGTTCGGCCTGCACGCCCCGCACTCCTACCGGGTCCAGTCGCTGGACCTGCGCCCGGGCGACCGCCTGGTGATGCTGACCGACGGCATGCTCGAAGGGGACGCCGGCAGCCTCGATCTGTCCGGCCTCATCGTGCGCACCCGGGCCCTGCATCCCCGCGAGGCCGCCCGCTCCCTGATCGCGGCGATCGTCGGCGCCCACCACGGCCACCTGCAGGACGACGCGACCGTCATGTGCCTGGACTGGCACGGCACCGGCCGCTCCCGGCGCAACGCCGACACCGGCGCCGACCTCATCGACGCCTCCGAACGAGTGCGGTCGCACTGACAGCCGCGACCAGGAAGCGGTCCCGCTCTTGCCGTGGGAGTCAGGTCGTGACTGACTGGCGACAGCGGCGAAGGGGAGTGTGTGGTGGGCGACTGGGTCGTGATCGCGGAGTACTGCAGCGACGTGTACAGGACCGAGTTCATCTGCCGCGGGCAGGAAACGAAGGACCAGGCGCTGGCGGCACTGCGTGCTGTGCTCCACACCTACGTGCCGAACAAAAGCCTTGTCGAGAAGCGGCGCCAGGTGTACCGGTCGGGCGACCGCGAGTCGTATCTGGTGGTGATCAAGGGCAGGTTGACGCAGTGGGAGTGCACCCTGCGCGTCGCGGAGCTGGTCTCGGACTCGGCCGACCCCGCCGTGGCCGAGCGGGCGCAAAGGGGCGAGGGCGTGGCGGAGGCGGCTGACGGACCGCAGGACCGGATCCCGCCCGGCTACTGAAGCGGCGGACCGCACGCACATCGAAGCAGGCGCCCCGCAGACCGTTTGCGGCAACCTCTGCCGCCGCATCGCAGACCGGTCCGGCTGGTTCAGGCGGTCGGTGGTCACGGTTTCAGGAGGCTTGACGATGACGCCGGAGGCTGCGGAAGAGGATTGTGCGCAGGAGGTCCGCGTGGCGCCGCCGCCGCGTCACCGCCCGCTGCCTTCCCCCGCGCACCCCGACGCGCCGCGGATGACGGTGGACGGAGGGCACTGGCTCAACGGTTTCGGGCTGTGCGGACAGGAGCCTGAGCGGTCCCCGGCCGCCGCCGGGGGTCAGGAGCGGTAACGGCCGCTGAGTACGTTCAGGACGTCGGCGTAGCGGCCCTCGGCCTCGGCGTTGCGCTGCCACTTGACGCGCTCGACCAGGATCTGCTCGGCCTCGGGGTCGGCTTCCAGGAGGCTCATCACCTCGTCGAGGAAGTCGTCGAGGGGCATGGCCACGTCGGAGTTCTGCTGTTTCATCAGCGTGGTCCGGGTGGCCGGGGGGACCAGTTCGATCACCTGGACGTTGCTCTTGGACAGCTGCACGCGCAGGCTTTCGGTGAAGGAGTGGATCGCGGCCTTCGTGGCGTTGTAGGTCGGCGTGGCCGGCAGCGGCACGTACGCCAGGCCGGAGCTGACCGTCATGACGGTCGCGGCGGGCCGGGCGAGCAGGCCGGGCAGGAACGCGTTGATCAGCCGGATCGGGCCGAGCAGGTTGACCTCGACGGTGCGCTCGGCGACGTCCAGCGACGCCGGGTCGCGAAGGTCCTCGGGGGAACAGTTTCTCGATGAGGACTTGGTGCACCTCGGGGGCGGTGTCGAGGCAGGCGCCCGCCAGGACGGTGATTCCGAAATCCAGGTCGAGGTCGCTGCCCGAGAACGCGCTCCCTCGCCTCTTGGTGGCCACCACCTCGCCCTGCCGGGGTGCGACGTCGTCATGGATCTCGGTGCCGGGAGCTCCCTCGGTGAACAGGCCGGCCCGCACGGCGTTGGTCATCACCCTGTTGCGAGGACTGACTTCCCGATCGCCCGGCCGTGACGCGATCACGACGTGGATCAGACGCGTGAGTTGCCTGACGCGTCTCATCTTTGTGCTGTTCATGAAGTGAAAGGGCCCGGAAGGGGCAGCGGAAAGCCCGCCATCTCGATCTCTTCGGCGGGAGCGAGAGACCGCGGGAGCGAGAGGCGGCGGGCGCGGGGACGCGGGCGCGGGGACGCGGACGGGGCGGAGGCCGCGGCCCCCGCCAGGTCAGTGGCCGGGGGCGGTGGTCAGTACGTCGACCAGTTGCCGGGCCCGCGTCTCCTCCCCCAGCAGGAGCGCGACCAGTGGACCGGTGCCCGCGTCGGATGCCGTGGCGCCGGCCGTCGGCATCGTCCCCGGACCCGCCATCCCGTCGAAGTACTGCTCGACGGGCCGCGTGTCGGCCGCCAGGGGGACACGCCCACCGGTCAGGGCGCCGTGCACCGACGCATGGCTGAGACCCAGGTCGGCCAGTTGCCCACCGCCCGCGAACCGGGTGTCGGCGGCGGGGTCCTCCGCCTTCGCCAGATGCGGGTACCGGAGCGCCACCTCGTGGGTGGCCAGGACCGCCAGCAGGACGTGCTCAGTGCCCACTGCGCCGTCGCCAAGACGACGTGCCTGTTCGTAGCTCTCCTGCCTGACCCATTCGACCGGCGTCGACGCCCAGTTGACCCCGCCGCGTTTGACCAGCCACCGCTTCCACCGGGGCATATGACGGTAGTGGCCGCGGCCAAGGAGGGCGTCCCGAGTGGCGTGCAGCAGAGGGCTGAGGTCGTCCTCCGGACTCCCGGCGTCACCCCCGAGACGGGCGCGTACGGCCTGCGGTGAGACCTTGCACACGGCCAGCGCCTCCACCGCGCGGTTGTCGCCCTCCAGCAGGCCCCGCAGCAGGTGAACGGCGCCGAACTTCGCCGCGCCTTCCCGTCGGGCGTGTTCCATCGCCGCGGTCAGCGCCCTGGCCGCACCACCCGTGAAGCGGACGCGCCGGTCGCCGTCGTCCCCCAGGACGTCCGTCGCGACCACGCCCGCGTCGACATCGTCGTCACCGTCCCAGGCACCGTCACGGCCCTCCCTGTCCCGCAGCACCGCGAGGAGTGCGACCTTGGTCGCGCCCTCGTCCGCGAGTGCCTCGCGTGCGGGCCCCTTGGACGTGGTGAGCGCGGCGAGCAGGTGCTCGGTCCCGATGGGATCCTCTGCGGTCGCCCGGGCGCCGCGGGCGGCCCCCAGGACCCCCACGGTCTTCCAGTCGGGCTCCTTGATCGCTTCCATGCGGTCTTCCCTCTTCTTGTCGGTGCCGTTCCACAGCCTGTCCGACCAGAGCGGATAGCACATCCGCCCCAAGACGGATCCACGCCGAACAGGCCCGTGCCGCCGGGGCATCCGACTCCGAGGCCCAGTGCGAAGCCCCGGAGAAGGACATCCTGCTGTTCGCTCCGGACAACGCCCGCGTCCGCCGCGAAGCCGCCGCGCCGATCGCGAGATCGGCCGCCGGCCCGAGCGCCGACGCGCCCGCCTGTCCGCAGGCTGTTCCGGACCGCTCATGAGCGGTCACTGAGCCCCCGAGGCACCGCGCACAGGCGTGTGCCGCCGTGGCCTGCTCCGAACACCGTCCTCACGGGCACCGTCCACCCGGCCGCGGCCGCCGAGCTGCGGCTTCGCCTTCGGTATGTCCCGTGTGGCCCCTG
>NZ_JABTYA010000081.1:3656-17505 GCF_013302945.1 Streptomyces sp. 8P21H-1
GGGACGCCGGTTCGCCCTGGGTGAGTCAGCCGAGGTAGGACTGCAGCGGGCCGCGGCGCCGGATGTCGAGGGTCGCGCAGTGGAACGAGCCGCCGAACGGCGCGTAGTGCAGCAGGTCGCAGGGGACCGGTTCGAAGCCCCACTTCTCCAGGGCACGCAGCATGCCGGTGTGGTGCCGCTCGGCGATCACCCGCTTCTCGTCGAGCATGAGGACGTTCATACTGAGCCACTTGCCGCACATCGACGTGACCTTGAGCAGCCGGTCCTTGATCGGGTCGGGCTCGGGCGCGATCAGGACGTCCCAGGAGTCCAGGACGGAGGGCAGGGTGTCGACGTCGATGTACTCGGGGTTGACGAGCACCTTGCCCGGGCCGAGCAGGACGAAGGTGGTGTCGATGTGCATGGGCGTACGGCAGCGGCTGGGGATCTCGTGGATGCGGTACTCCGGTCCGAGGTGGCGGCGCAGCCAGTCGATGCCCATGCGGTTGGTGACGTTGCTGCGGGTGACGAACAGGTCCCGGCCGGCCCGGACGAAGTCCGCGGCGTCGAAGACGGGTTCGAATTCGGTGAGGATGTACCTCATCGGCTCGCCGGAGCCGGGCACGGTGAAGTCGGGGTCGAACAGGTCGTCCGTCAACTGCGGTCTGGGCGCCGCGGTCCAGCGCGCTCCACGGCGGAAGTAGTCCTTGAGGATCGGTCGGTAGGAGTGCGTCTCGAAGTACCGGCAGGGCCAGGCCATCGGCGTCTCGATGATCTCGTCGCCGATCACCAGCATGCTGTCGCGCGGGCAGGTGTTGCAAAAGCCGCGGGAGGTCCAGTCGGGGGTGCCGAAGCGGCGCCGGTGATCGACCGCGGCAGGGCGCCGGACCGTGACGTCGAAGGACTGGAGCAGCTCGACGAAGCCGTCGATCTCCTCCTGCGCTTTCTCCACGAGCAGCCGCGGATAGCGGAAGCCGGCCGCGAGACCCTGCAACCGGCCCGCCCACGGCGGGACGTTGCAGGTGACCACGTCGTGGTCGGAGGGGATCGTCGCGCCCTCCAGGCGACCGACGACGATCTCCTCCAGGGGATCCCACTCGGTGTGCGAGGAGACCGGCGACACAAGCCGCTGCGCGGCACCGCCGCCAGCTGTCGTCGTCGCTGCATGAAGCTTTTGACCGTATGTCATCGCTCAGCCGCCTTCGCCATCGGAATGCTGCTATGCCACATCGTTCATGGCGATGGCGCAACACGGTGCGGAGTGAAACGCGGACCCGCCACTCGACCGGTTGCGGGCCGGTTGCACGCCGGTCGGCGCCGGCCGTGCGGTGTCCGCTGTCCATGCGGTGGCACCGTCGGCCGGGGAACGCCGACGGAAGACAAGCCGAGTGCGGCCTGAGGGCGTGTCATGGCCCCGGATGCCGTCACGAGGATTTCTCGGAACAGGCCGGGGCCCGCTTTCGAGTGGGAGCAAGTTGCGACAGTGAAGCCGCCCCCCCGGCCCCCTGCCGCCGGCTGTTCTTGATTTTGCCGCGAGGTCAGCGGCGCGGACGATGCCGACGTGTTCACGCACGGCGGCGGCGAACCAGCGGGGGCCGGGGGCGGGGGAGCGGACGAATCCGGGTGCCACGACGCCATCGGCGCCATCGATGGCGCCGATGGCGCCGGGAATCACTGTGGACAGGGCGGTGTCCGCGTCGTCCGGTCGGGAGTGCAGGTGGTCCAGGGCCCTGGGACCGATCAGGGCGCCGGTGACTGCCGGGTGGGCGGTCACGAGGCCGAGCGCCTGCTGGATCATGGTGAGGCCGGACTCGGCGGCGGGCGCGGCCGGCTTCTCGACGGCGTCCGTCCTGGCGCGGTTCTCCGGAACGGGGACGTCGAAGCGATGAGGCGTGAACGGTCGGTTCGCAACCGCATTCCTGCCGCGCGATCTCTGCGACATCCGGTCCGGGTCGCGGACCGGGCAGCAGACCTGTGAACGGCTCGCGCGCTACTCGCTGCGGGCCGCCGCCGAGAACACGATCAGCGAGTTCATCGACTCTCCCGGCCACGGTCCTGGCGCGTCGCCGACCATCCCCGCAGGCTGAGCCGATCGTTCTCAAGGCGGTGACCACGGCCCTGCCTCGGGCCGATCCGGAGCTCGACCGTCGGGTCCAGCGCCGGCACGGCACCTCCGCGAGGACCGTTCCGTCAGCCCAGCGATCTCCCGGCGGGGCGCGCGACCAAGGTTCCCGAAGGCGTCACCCGCTCAGCCGATGAGCTCGCGGGCGGCCAGAGCGGTGCCTTCGATACGGGCGCTGATCTTGGCGAAGGCGGTGTCGCGGGAGGTGGAGGTGTCGTCGGCGAAGGGGGAGAAGCCGCAGTCGTCGCAGGTGCCCAGACGGTCGGGAGGCAGATGACGGGAGGCGGCCAGGACGCGGTCGCGCACCTCCTCGGGTGTTTCGACACGCGGGTCGATCGGGTCGGTGACGCCGATGAAGACCTGGGCCCGGTCGGGGAGATGTTCGGCAAGAACGGCAAGGACCCTGTCCGGTTCCGGCTCGCTGGCGAGCTGGATGTAGAAGGCCCCGGCCTTGAGATGGAGGAGGGCGGGCAGCAGAGCCGTGCAGTCGACGTCCAGGCTGTGGGTGGAGTCCTGATCGCCGCCGGGACAGGTGTGGATTCCGATCCTGGCCTGTTCGGTGGCGGAGAAGCGTTCCAGGACGCGGTTGTTGAGAGCGATGAACTCATCCAGCAGGTTCCCGCCCGGGTCGAGCTTCAGCGCGAGACGGGCCTCGGTGAAGTCGAGCTGGACGCGGTGGGCACCGGCGTCCAGGCATCGGCGGATGTCCGCTTCGGCCTCGGCGCTCAGGTCGTCGAGGAAGGCTTCGCGGGGGTATCCGTCGATGCCGTCGGCCGGGTAGAGCAGACTGAGCGCCGACGGCGCGATGACAGCCTGCTTCACCGGTGAGGCCGCGTGCCGGAGTGCGGCCCGCAGATAGCGGTCCGCGTACACGCCGTAGCGCAGTGGTCCGGCCGTGAGGCGGGGCAACTGCCGCTGGTGCCCGTCGGCGAACGGGATGACGACGCCGTCGGGTGCCAGCCGGTCCAGGCCGGCCAGGGGGTAGGTGGCGAAGCTGGGCTTGGCCTGTTCGCCGTCGGTGACGACCGGGGAGCCGATCTCCTCCAGGCGGCGGACGGTGTCGCGGACCGCGCGGTCCTGGACGGCGCGGAGTTCCTCGTCGCCGATCCGGCCCGCGGCATGGTCCGCCATGGCGGCGAGCAGCCCGGCGGGGCGCGGGATGCTGCCGATCGGTTCGGTGGGGATGCCCACCGCGGCCCGGCTCACGACGTGATCTCCAGCTGTGCCTCACCGCTGCTGCCCCGAAGCCCGGACAACAGACATGAGGTGGGCAGCTCGCCGGGGAGCGCGGCAACGGTCCGATGCGCCGTCAGCCCTTCGCCGCGGCCCTCGACCACCCGGCCCGACAGTCTGACCAGGAGGACGCCGGCGACACGAACGGTGGTGCTGTTGTCGTACGCGATCGACGACCGTTTCCCGTCACCGTAGCGGACGAGTTCCTCCAGGCGCGGACTGTTCACCGTGACGCAGGACGCCGACGGCGACTCGCCTTCCAGGTGGCCGGTGGCCGGCACAGTCCGGCCGGGAGCAACCGCGCACGTGTACCTGGCATCCGTCCGGACGCGGGTCTGGCGGGGCGACAAGGTCAGGGGCGGGTCGTACGTGCTGGTGCTGGAGCCTGTGCACAGAACGCTCTCCTGGCGCACGGGCTCATGAGCCCGGCCCACCGGGGCCCAGAGCACCGACGCGGCCACCAGGGTCAGAGAACTCGCCACGACTGCTGTGCAGTGTCTGCCGAACATGTGCCCTCCACGGAATGTGTCCTTCACAAAGGTTGTAACTACCCCCGGACCGCTTCTGCCGTCTCCGGCGTGTTGAGTCGCACCATCGGCGCGTCACGCGCAGTACGCGTGACGAAAGACCCCCACGCCCTCCGAACGGGTGCCTTGATCATCACGGCCGAGGGGCAAGGACACCCCACTCGGATCGAAGCGTTCGCACTCGAACGCCGTCAGGGAGGAACTCCGATGGATCAGGCAGCCGCGCAAAGGCTCGTCTTCGCCATGCTGGACGCGGACGGAGACGCAATCGTCTCCAGGGAGGAGTACTTGGCGCGCACCAGGAACGTGGCGCTGGCGATGGGCCTCGAGGACGACGACCGGCTCGTCGTCACCGCGCGCACCCTCGGCGAGCGCGCATGGGAGGCGATGGACGCCGACGGCGACGGAAAGATGACCTTCGACGAATACGCGGCATGGGCCGGGGCCGAGGCGTTCGACACCGTCTGCGCACCCGTCCTCGGCGCACTCTTCGACCTCGCCGACACCGACCACGACGGCGCCCTCGATCTCCACGGGTTCACAGCGCTGCGCACGGCACTGAACAACCCGGCCGCCAACGCCGAAGCAGCGTTCACGGCCCTGGACACCGACGGCGACGGCAGCGTCAGCCGCGACGACTACATCGCGTCCATCCGCGCTCACGTCACAGGCGAGAACTCTCCCATGGGCAGGGCGCTGTACAGCAGGCCACTCTCCGACATCCCAGCGCGGTGATCAACGCGCACGTACACCGGCGACGCGGCCCGCCCGGGCTCCGCTCCACCGTTCACTCCGGTACCGCCGACCGCGCCGCGACATCCCGGGTCCCATGGACAGAGCCAGGACGGTCAGCCGTAGACGACCGACCAGGGACGGGGGGTGTCGTCCGGTGGGAGGGCCGTGCCCCCGCGCCGCGGGGGCGCGGTGTGGTGGCGGGCCAGGACGTCGGCGGCGAGTTCGGCGAAGCGGCGGGCAGCAGGGTGGGCTCCGCGGCCGGTGAGCCAGGCGCCGCTGATGTGCAGGGTGAGGGGGCGGCCCGCGAGGGGGCACCAGGCGACGCGCGGTTCCCTGCGGGCCGCCGGTCCCTGGTCGAAGGCGATCCCGTGCCCCGCTGTCACCAGGGCGAGCAGGAACTCGGGATTGGAGGCATGCCGGAGGCGGCCGGGGACGAAACCTTCGGCGCGGCACACGTCGAGGATGTGGTCGTGCCGGTCGGGCGCGTGTGCGCGGGGGAAGAGCACCAGATCGTGGCCGGAGAGGTCACGGAGCGCCACTTCGGGCAGTCGGGCCAGTGGTGAGGTGCGTGGCAGGACGACACCCAGGTCCAGTGAGACGCCGGGGCCGAGCTGGAGTTCGGTGGAGTCGACGGGGTGGTGCACGAGTCCGACGTCCAGGCCACCGGAGGCGAGCAGACGCAACTGCTCCACGGTGGTGACCTCCTGCAGGTCGACCGGGAGTTCCGGAGCGTGTTCCGCGCAGGCGGTGAGCAGCGCGGACAGTACGGCGGCCGTGGTGTCGGGCGGTACGCCCGCACGCAGCGTGCCCAGACCGCCGTCGGCGGCGCGGCGGGCCAGGGTGCGCAGCCGCTTCTCCCGGGCGAGGAGTTCGTGCGCCTCCTCCAGCAGCGCCGCCCCGGCGGCGCTGAGCCGGACACCGCGCTGCGAGCGGTCGAACAACTGGGCTCCGAGCTCCTTCTCCAGCCGTCGGATCGCCTGGCTGAGCGGCGGCTGGGCCATGCCCAGCCGCTCGGCGGCCCGGCTGAAGTGCAGCTCGTCGGCTACGGTGACGAAAAGACGCAGGTGGCGCAAGAGATCCACGATCAAGGATTCTATGCGGAAGCCGCCGCGAGGGGATGGGGCGGCCGACCGCAGGCCGACCGGCCGTTGACGGGGAACACCGATGTCCAGGGAAGAGCAGTGATGAGCACGCGGACAGCGACCGAAAACCGGATCCGGCAGGTCTTCGCCGAAGCGGGCGCGCGAGGGCAGTTGCACGCTGCCCCCGTCGGAGCGTGCACACCGGTCGCCGGGGAGTCCGGCGGCGAGCGGGACGTCAGCGAAGTCGCCGTGGGCGCCGACGACGCCGTCGTCATCGCTTCGATCTTCAAAATACTGCTGGTGCTCGAATTCGCCCGGCAGGCGGTGGCCGGCCAGCTCGATCCGACGGAGCGGGTGCGGGTGGGCCCGGCCGACCGCCTCGGCGGCTGGGGCACCGCCGGCTGTCTGGACGACGTCGAGCTGTCGTTGCGCGACCTGGCGTACTTCGCGATGTCGGTCAGCGACAACTCGGCGGCCGATCTGCTGCTGGACCGAGTGGGCCTGGACACCGTGAGACTGCTCGCGAAGGAACTCGGGCTGGAGCGGACACGCATCGTGGGAGGCCCGCGAGACCTGCTGAACGCGATGCTCGCGGAGGTCGGGGCGCGTGACGAAAGGGAGTTCGCCGTCCGGTACCCGGCCCTGCCGGACGAAAGGAAGAGACGGCTGGCGGTGCTGGACCCCCGCCACACCACGGCCAGTACGCCCCGCGAGATCACCCGGCTGCTCGGGCTCGTCTGGAGCGATGCCGCCGGGCCGCCGGAAGCCTGTGCGCTCGTGCGTGACCTGATGGGCAAGCAGGTCTTCCGCCACCGGCTGGTGTCGGGCTTCCCGGACGACGTCGCGATCGCGGCCAAGACCGGGACGCTGCCGGGGTTGCACATGGAGGCGGGTGTCGCCCGCTACCCGGACGGCCGGTGCTACGCGCTCGCGGTGTTCGCGCGTACGCACGACCTGACCGCCTCCCGGGCCACGGTGGACGCGGCGATCGGCCGGGCCGCCGGAATCGCGGCCGCCTTCCTCCGCGACGGCAGCCCCTGACCGGGGAACATACGCGTTCGCATATCACCAGGGGCGAACTTCGGTCTTGGACACGGAACTTCGCCTCCTGATCTGCTGACGTCATGACCCAGGACATACATGCCTCGGACGGACCGGACAGCTCCTCCGGCCGCGGGCCCGATCGCCGTACGGTGCTGTGGGGCGCCGCACTCGGTGCGGCGTCCCCGCTGATCCCGGCCACGGCAGCTACGGCGGCCACGGCAGCTACGGCGGCCACGGCGAGCACGGAGAGTACGGCGGCCACGGCGTCCGCGACCGCCGGCCGCGGACGGGGCGGTGACCGGTCGGCCCGCTCCGTGTCGTTCCGCTGGCTCGGCACCGCGGGCTGGCGCATCGGCGTGGGCGGCCGCACCGTGCTCTTCGATCCCTACCTCACCCGTTTCCGTACCGGCCTGTTCGACGGAGACTTCGACCCGCGGACCGAGTTGAGAACGGACCCCGCGGTGGTCGACGCGCACATCGGCCGTCCCGATCTGGTGCTGGTGAGCCATTCCCACTGGGACCACCTCGGCGACGTGCCGTACATCGCCAAGACCACCGGCGCCCGCGTCGTCGGCACCGAGACCACGTACCACCTGCTCACCGCCCTCGGCGTCGACCCCGCACAGATCTCCGTGGTGAAGGGCGGCGAGGTGCTGGACATCGGCACGGTCACCGTCGAGGTCGTACCCAGCCTGCACAGCCGTAACAAGAACTGCGCATACTTCGCCCCGGGCACGCTCGGCGCCCCGCCCGCGACGGTCCCCACCACCATCGGGGACCTGCCCGAGGGCGACACCCTGGCCTTCCGTGTCACGGCCGGACAGAACGGCCCGTCGGCATTCCTCATGGGGGCCAGCGACTTCACCGAGCGGGCGGTGCGGGGCCTGCGCCCCGACCTCGCGATGGTCGCCGTGCCCTCCAGCTCCAGCACCACCCACCGCTATGTGTCCCGGTTGCTGAGCGCCCTGGACAACCCCGGTGTCGTCGTCCCCGTCCATTGGGACCACTTCGAGCGGCCGCTGGGCGACCCCCCGGTCCGCGACCCGGCGATGGATCTCGACGCCTTCCTCGCCCAGGTCGAGAAGGTGTCTCCGGCCACCCGGATCGTCGTTCCGGACTACCGCACCGCGTACGACGGCGACATGCGGGCCGTGAGCCGGTAGACGGAGCCGACCCGGCCGCATGGAAGCCGCCGACCCGGCCAGGGGCTCTCGCACGTCCCGGAAGCCGGTCGGCGGCGGTGCCGTCCGATCGGTACCGGACCACCCCGCCAAGGACATGAACACCGTGCGCGCCACGGTCCCGGAGAGCGCGCAGCAGCACGCCCCGGGACCGCAGGCGGGCGCTCCACCCGGTATCGGACGTCCCCCGGGCTTCCTGACCTTCGCTCCCGTACGGCACGACGCTTCCGACTGTGCTTGACACTCGCGACGTCGACCGCGTCGACACCGCTGGGCGCTCTCGCCTGCGCAGCGGGTGTTCCCACCGGCGACACGCACGCCGTCGGCGGGACGAACGCCTCCACCGTCGACACCCGGACGCAGGGCGACAGCACCACCACGCCCTCGTCACTGCCGCCCACGCTTTCCTCACCCTGCGGCGTCACACCTCAAAGAGCCCCCGCACCTGGTCCGTGACTCCCGCTCCACAGGCCGGCGGCGACGCTTCGCATGACCGATTCCAGATCGCGCTCACCCGCGGGGGTCTGCGCACCGTGCTTCAGAGCCCCTGTCATGAGTTGTGCCGGCAGAGCGCCGCTCACCAGCTCGGCCCATGCGTCGTTCTCCGCTCGCAGACCGTCGGTCAGGTCCGCCGGAGGGACCAACTGCTTGGCGGCGGCGATGAGCTCCGGGGAAAGCGAGGCGATCTTCTCCGCCACGCCGTCGACGAATGCGTCCAGTTCGGCTGCGGGTACCGCACGGTTGATCCACCCGTAGGCGGCTGCGGTGTCTGCATCCACCAGATCACCGGTGAGCAGCAGTTCCAGCGCCCGGTTGCGTCCGGCCCGCTCGCGCAGGTACTGGGTGCCTCCGCCACCCGGCACGATGCCCATCAGCACCTCGCTCTGCCCGATACCCGCGGTCTCCCGCGCGGCGAAGGTCATGTCGGCCGCCGCAACGAACTCGGCGCCGCCGGCTCGCGCCGTGCCCGCCAGTTTGACGATCGTCACCTGCGGCTGGTGGCGCAGCAGTTCACCGACTCCCTGGAAGAGGTTGGCGTTCGGGTTGCGGTCCGCGATTTCCTGCAGCTCGTCCATCTCGTCGAGGATGTGGATGTCGACGTGGGCGATGAAGAGCTCTGGGTTGGCGCTGGAGAACAGGATGACGCGGACCGAGCGGTCGTCCCGCAGCGTTGCGAGAGCGTCGTGCAGCTCGCGGATCAGGGTGCCGCTGAGCACGTTGACAGGGGGGTTGTCCAGAGTGATCCGCGCGACTCCGGCATCGATGGCGATGCGAAGCGTCGCGTACTGGTTCAGGTTCATGGGCGTTCCAAGGTTTGCGATGAGCCGGTAGGTTTGCAACGCATACCTACCCTGGGCTCTGCGCCGGGGACGGTCAATAACGCACTTCCCAACAACCAAGGATCACGATGGATACCAGCTCCACGCCCCTGCCGCCCCGTGGCATGCCGCGGTTCAGTGCCGAGTGCCCGAGCCGGCCCATCCTCGATCAGATCGCCGACAAGTGGTCGATGATGGTCATGGCGGTCCTGGAGCGACCGACGCGGTTCAACGAGATCAAGCGACAGTTGGAGGGCGTCACACAACGAGTACTGACCCAGACGCTGCGCAGACTCGAACGCAACGGCATGATCCGGCGCCGGGTGCTCGAGACCTCACCGCTCGGCGTGGAGTACTCCCTCACACCCCTCGGCGAGTCTTTCCGTGAACCCTTCACCCGTCTGTACGACTGGACGGTCGAGCACAGCGACGAGGTCCTGACGGCACAGCACGAATACGACGCGCGGTCGTCGGAACAGTAGGACGATGTCCTGCCTGGTGAGGCGAACATATCGTTTGCAGCAGCACAGGGTGGCAGTGGGTCTGAGAAGACCCAGGTGATTGCGGGGGTTGCGCTCGTATCGAAGGCTGAGCCCGCCATCCCGTACTGTCGCGGCGAACCCGCATACCGCCCCGCAGGGCGTCCGCAGCCACGGCATGCAGCAGCGCCGACGGCCGGGTCACCGCCGCCCCGCCGGGGGTGCACCTGTTCCAGGTCCGGCGCGGCAGCGACATCACCGGGCACGGATACGTGACGCCGACGCCGGCCGACACCACCTCCGTGGTCAACCCGCAGGGGTGGCTGCGCGGGCTGCGCGAGACCACCGGCACCCCCGGGACCGTGGACGTGACGGGCACGTTCCTCGACACACCCAGCGGCTGTCCGTGCGGGTGGTGGACTACGCCAAGCGCCGCCGCGACCTGAAGCCGGTCCAGACGCCCGACGTGACGCACGCGGTCGAGCAGCACGACAGCGTCTTCCTCGCGGAAGGGCTCCGCATGGCCGACGAAGGGATCTTCGACAAGATCGCCACCCGCGTCATGGATCAGGTGTTCGACCAGCCCCGGCGTCAGCCGTCCCCGATGCCGGAGGGCAGCTTCGACATCTTCAAGGCATTCGGCGCCTCGCAGGAGCGCTGCGCCACCGTCGCCCACCGGGTCGCCGCCGAGATCCTCGCCCAGCGCCGCCGTCTGTTCCCGCCCACGGTCTCACTGGCCCCCGCCGCCCCGCCGGCCCCCATCGGCTACCTGGCCCTGACCTCGGACTTCGGTCCACATCCGGACTTCGGCCCACGCGGTGAACCGGCGGAACGCCGTCACACCCGGCAGACCACATCCCGGCGGGACCACCCGCGCAACATGTTCGCCCAGGCCCGCCAGGGGAACCCGGAGCCGCAGATGGAAGGAGCCCGAGATGGCGGACGACGACTTCTACTCCCAGGACCGCCCGGATCACGCAACGCTCCCGGAGGACCGCCCCCGGGGCGGAGGCCCCGAGGACGCGGCGCGTCAAAGCGGGGGCCGGCGAGGAAAGGCCCTGTGGATCATCCTCGCACTTGCTGTGCTGGTGATCCTCCTGGCGCTGTTCATGCCCTGAGCCGCGGGCCGTTTCCAGGAATGCACCGCTCAAGTCATAACGCGAGGCACAACGGCATGCTCCCGTGCATACGGCAGGGCCACAGCCCGTCCATGTCGGCGTTCCGGAGCGAAGCAAGAGCTGGCGTGGGCCGGGAGCGAATTCAGGTCGGGAACGTGACGCCCCCGCTCCAGGCGCTGTTTCTCAGGTCCTGTGCGAGCCGGGTAACAGGCGCTGCAGGGGTGACGGTGCCGAGTGGAGGTGCAAGGCACCGGCCCCGCCGTTTCCGGCCCGGGACGGATGCGGGCGGTGCGGCGAGGACGCGGTGCCGGGGCTGATCGATCTGCGCGGCGGCCTCCACCATGTCGGCGACGGTCCCCGACATGATCGTCCGTATGTGCCCGGTGATGTGCTGCATGGGCCGGTCCCGCCACGCCACGGCGAGGAGCCGGGCGATGTCCACGGCGTCGTGGCGGGCGCGGATGAGCCGGGCCGGGTTGCCGCCGACGAGCCGTGGTCGGGGACGTCGCCGGTGACCACGGCTCCGGCGACGATCGCACCGTGGCCGATGTGCAGACGCAACTGTGGACCGGCCGGTACGCCCAGTGCGGGATCCTCGTCGAGCGCGCCGTCGAGCGCGGCGAACTCCCCGCGCAGCACACGGACGCGCGGAGCCTGCTGATCGCTGCTACGGCGCCGCTCCACCACCAGCTGGTGCTCCTGCGTGCCGACCCCGACCCGCACCTCCCGGAACGGGCCGCGTAGGCGGCAGCCCCGGCGGCTGCCGCGGGCGCCCTCTCCGTCCGCCGGGAAGGGAGCGCGTGATCGAGGAGGCAGGGAGCGAACGCAAGAGCAGTCGAGGGGGCGGCAAGACCCGGATCACGGTCCGGTGGTCCTGACTCGGACGCCGGGGAACAAGTAACCCGCCGACAGCTTCCGGGAGCTCGGCCTCTGCGACGGGCGGCCGGGTCCCGCTTCCTGGAACGATCAGTTGCCCGACATCGGAATTCGTCGACGGACGAGATCCGCTGGGAAGACGCATCACCAGTCAACCTCAGTTTTCCTGGGTGCAAATCGAAGTGACGCCGACCTACCGTCATTCCCCAAAACACCTCGGCAAAACACCTCGGCCTCCGTGTGTGCCAGGCTCACGCCGGCGACACGCCGGCCGCTTCAGAACCATCGGGGAGGCATCCATGACGCGTACGTCGATCCGGAACAAGGTCGCGGCGGTAGCGGCGACGGCGCTGCTGACGCTCGGTACGGGGGTCCTGTCGGCGTCGCCGGCTTCGGCGGCCACCAGGGGTTGTCCGTCCGGTGCCGCGTGCATCTACGGGGGACCCGACTACAGCGGTGGCGTGACCAACCAGTACTGGTCCCGCGGGGTCCACAAGCTTTACAACCAGTACGGCGTCCACACGGTGTTCAACAACCAGACGGACGGCTGGAAGTTCATCCTGTGCCGGGGCTCGAACGGCGACAACTGCGACTGGACCTTCTACGAGGGTGCAGCGTGGGACGTCGACCTCACGCCGTACAACTCGGTCATCGTCACTCCGTAACATGTCGCGGGTGTCCCCGGAGGGGGAGAAACCTCCCGGGACACCCGCTCGTTCACGCCCCGACGGCCCACCGCACGCGCCGGCGCGTACGCGCCCCCTCGCGCTACCACCCATCGGGCGTGCGTCCGCGAAGCGGCCTTTCGGCCCCCGCGGCGCTGCTAGCTTGGCGCCACGCCGCGTGCGGCAATCGGGGGAGGCTTCATGGCCGAAGGCACGCAGGACAACAGCACGTACGGAAGGTCCGACGATCCGGCCGTGGACGCGGCTGAGCATCTCGCTGCGGCGATCGGGACACCGGCCTGGGCCGAGGCACGGGAGCGAGTGATCGCCCTTCTGCCGGACGACGATCCACACGTGAGCGAGCGGATCGAGGCTTGGGCGGCCGAAGCGGCGCGTCACGAGGCCGATGACCTGAGCCGTTTCCTGACGCGCTCACTGCCGCAGTGGCAGCAGCAGATCTCGGCGGCTCTCGCGGACGACCCGGAGCGGACGCAGGAGGCCCGCCGACTCGCCGATTCCGTGCAGTCGCTCCTGCCACCGCCCGACGGCACGACGACCCAGACAGCCACGGCGACGGGCCACGGCACAGTCAACTCCGTCCAGAACGGCAACATCTATCACCAGGTCGTACTCGGCCTCGCTCCAAGACCTCGCAACGCAACTCCCGGCAGGACGGCCGCCATCGCACTGGGTGCGGGCGCCGTATCGGCCGCAGGTGGCCTCGCCGCCGCAGACCGTCTCACCGACGAAGCCGTGAAGCAGGCCGGCGCCGGGCACCTGCCCGGGGCGCCGCTCGCCGACCCGGCCCAGGCATCCGCCACCACCGCACAGACCGTCGGTTCCCCCTCGGCTGCGGGAGCGTCGACGCCGGGCGCCCCGGCAGCGGGCAAGAGCGGCGCGACTGTCCTGTCAAAGGCCGCCGCCGTCACCAGAACCGTGACCATCGGCAGCATGAGTGCCGCCGGTGTCAGCGTGCCCGTCGTGGCAGCCGTGGTCACGGTCGTGGTGGTCGTGGTCACGACAGTGGCCGTCGTCGTGCCACTCGTCGTGAGCGGCGGCTCCTGCGACGCGGCCGCAGGGGACCGTTCGGTGCCCGCGGTCCTGGCGGAGGCCGCCCGGCGCGTGGAACTGACAAGCTTCCGTTACGACGTCACCCGTGGTCGGCACCATGTCGTCGGAGCGGCGGACCCGCAGGCACGGACGGCATGGTTCCGACAAGGCGTCAGAGGCAGCACCGACACGAGCGGTACGGTCGACCAGGGCAAGGTCGTGCTGCCTTCCGGCGCGGCCACACCGTCCGGAGCAGATCCCCGGTGGGTGCGAGCCGACGGCGCCTTCATCGACGCCGTCGACCCCGCTGCCCCGGCCCGCGAACTGCGGTCGGTGATCCGGGCCCGACGTGACGGCTGCGCCTTCACCGGCACCCTGGCCCCCGCCGCCGCGCCCAGGGCGTCCGTCGAACCGGCCGTGGCCCGGTCCGGCGTCGCCC
>NZ_JABTYA010000082.1:0-3908 GCF_013302945.1 Streptomyces sp. 8P21H-1
GCCGCCACCTGTGCGGGCCCTCCGGTCGTCCCGGCCTCCGCGGCCGGCCCGGAGGCCGATGCCGGCGTGTCGTCCGGGGTCGGTCCGGGGGCCGGGACCGGTGTGGGCTCCGTCGTCCCGGGCCGTACGTCCTTGTCCGCGGGCTCGGCCTTCGCCCTGTCGGCGGTTGTGGCCGCGGCCCTCTCGGCGGCCTTGGCCTTTGCCTTGGCCTTCGAGCTCTTCGGCTTCTTGGCGGGCGGGTTCGGGCGGGGCGTCACGGGTGGAGCCTCCTCGGCGGAGTGGATCGGATGAGCGGGGGTCAGGACGGTTCGGGCCGGGCCAGGCGGGCGACCGCCGCCATCGGCACGGGCAGCCAGTCGGGCCGGTGCCGCGCCTCGTACACGACCTCGTAGACGGCCTTGTCGGTCTCGTAGGCGCGCAGCAGCACCGGATCCATCCGGGGATCGCCGCCGCCCGCCTCGGCGTACCCGGAACAGAACGCGGCCCGGCACGTGTCGGCCCAGCCTGGCACGGCGGACGGGCCGGTGTCCTGCGGGTCGGCGGAACCGGGGACCGGCGGGAGCGAGTGCGCGGCGTAGTCGAAGGAGCGGAGCATGCCGGCCACGTCCCGCGCGACCGGCTGGGGCAGGCGCCGTTCGGCGAGCGACTTGGAGGGCTCGCCCTCGAAGTCGATCATCGACCAGGAGCCGGACGGCGAGCGCAGGCACTGGCCCAGGTGCAGGTCCCCGTGTATGCGCTGGGCCGTCCACGTGTGGCCCTCGCCCGCCAGATCGGCCAGCGCGTCGAAGGCGGAGCGCAGACCGGGCGCGTACGGCCGCAGCGCGGGCACCGCCTGCACGGCCGCCTCCAGCCGCTCGGTCATGCCGTCCGTGAGCAGTTGCATCTGCCCGTGCCCCAGGGTGACCACGGGCAGCGCCCGGGCCAGCGCCATGTGCACCTCGGCCGTGGCCCGGCCGAGCGCCCGCGCCTCGGCGCCGAAGTCCTCGCCCCCGGCGAGTCCGCGCAGCGCGAGCTCCCAGCCGTCGGTGGCTCCCTGGAGGAAGGGCTGCAGGACCCCCAGGACGTACGACTCGCCGGCCAGGTCGGCGAGCATCCAGCCGGCCGGTGCCGGAACCCGTGGACAGCCCTCGCGGGACAGCGCCAGCGGCAGCTCCAGATCGGGGTTCACCCCCGGCACGATCCTGCGCAGGAGCTTCAGGATGAACGTATCTCCATAGACCAGCGAGGAATTCGACTGCTCGGCCGTCACCAGGCGCGGCGCCAGGTCGCCCCGGATCTCCTGCCGGGTGTCCCGTTCGAAGCGCAGCTCGCCGATGCGCGCCCCGCCGCGCAGGGCCTCCAGGAGGACGTCGGCGGCCCGGGGGTCGTGCAGTGCCTCGTACACGGCCCGCCCGGCCAGCGGTCCCCCGGCGGGACGGCCGATCAGTGCGGGCGCCAGCTGGGGCGGCAGCGTTTCACGAACCCCCAGGAGCAGCTGGTAGCAGTCGCCGGGATGGGAGGGGGCGCTCTGCGTCGGCACGAGCGGCTGGTGGGCCCGTACGAGCAGGTGGAGCAGCCCCTGCCGGGAGTCGAGCGGCAGCACTTCCGTCGCCGAGACCAGGGAGAACCCGGTGACGGGACGGCCCTTGCCCGCGAACCAGCGCTGCCGCGGAAGCCACTCGCGCAGCAGTGGTTCGAGGGACGCGAGGAGGCCGGCGCTCTGGGAAGCGGGGGGCACTGGGCGGGTGACAGCTTCGGACATGGCGTGGCGTCCTTTACCCGGAGTCTGGCCCGGAGATCGGGGTGTTCCCTACGCGTGCCCAGGCCAGGGCGGAGGAAACCGCCCTGCGGCCCGTTCCGCCCGCCGTCCCGCGCTCCGGCCCCGGATCACGGTCCTCCGGGGCGGTTTTCTCGTACGGTCCTCCTGCTCGGTCCTCCTGTGCGGGCCGCCCGTCGCCGGTGGTCGTGCCCGCGTCCACGGGGAGGGCGGCGTCCGCATGGCGGGAGGGGCGCCCGCTTCCAGTGGGCGCCCCTCCCGTCGGAGCTCAGCTGGCGCTCTGGCTCCGGAAAGAAAGTTTTCGCAGGAGAATACGCAGCTTTTCCATGACCGGCTGGCTACTCTGTGTGGTTTCTTTGGTCAGCATTTGCTGGCCGCGCATGGCTTCCTGCCGGGCCCGGGCGAAGTATGCCTCGCCGCTTTCCTGGCCCCGCATCCAGTCATGGCCCGAGTCGATGACCACCTGATCGGTAATTGTGATCTTTTCATCTGATTTTTCGATCTTGGAATTCTTCATCGGTTCCCCCTGGGACTCGGCGCGTCGGAAACTTCTTACGATGTCTCTACGGCAGATATTTTCTACCCGTACCGTATTTACCCAAACATCCAATTCAGTTATTGCCCGTACGCTACACTGCCCGGTTTTTCCTGTTCCGAAGGCTCCTCTCCCTGTCGTCGGGGAAGTTATCCGTTCGGCCGGTTACGGGTCTGGGGGAGACCTATGAGGCTGGTGATCGTATAGAATTTCCGGTAGTTCCCGTCGAGGATCTGGCTCGACTGGGGGGCGGGAATCTGACCGGGTCTCATCGCCTGGATCACAATGAGTCCCTGAGGGGCGGAACCGGTCCAGACGGGAAGGAACAAGGCCGTCTTGTAGCCGTTGATCAGTCTGATGCGGGTGCCTCCGTTGGGGGCCGCGTCGATATCCAGGACGAACTCCGGACCGAAGTTCTGCGTCTTTGCGAGGTACAGCAGATAGGAGCCGTTGCCGTCGTTC
The DNA here is from genome assembly GCF_013302945.1 of Streptomyces sp. 8P21H-1. NCBI lineage: Bacteria > Bacillati > Actinomycetota > Actinomycetes > Kitasatosporales > Streptomycetaceae > Streptomyces > Streptomyces sp. 8P21H-1. The sequence continues at coordinate 2,754 of NZ_JABTYA010000082.1, forward strand.
CCCGAATAGGCGTCGGGCAGGACGCCGGGGGGCCCGGTGTGGGCTTCCAGGGCCAGCCTGTCGTGCTCGGCGTCCAGCCGGTAGAAGGCGCACAGGGCGTCGGGGTCCACGAGCTGAACTGCGGTTTCGGTGAGCTTGTCCAGGATCTGTCTCCGCAGGGTCTCGTAGTCCCCCTCTCCTTGGAAGATCTTCCCGAGCCACTGCGTGACCGGCTGGACGCCGGCGTCGAACGTGGCCGCGCGCCGCAGTTCCCGCTCCGCCTGCTCGGCGCGCTTCTCCTGCATGTGAACGGTCTTCCTGGTCCTGTTCTCGGTCGTCATCTGCCAGGTCGAGAGAAACAGAATGGCGACGACCCCGACAAGGACGGGAAACCAGGAGATGCTTCCGGTCGCCAGTGCTCCGAAGACCAGTGTGACGACCGCCGGACCGGCCGAGATGACGAGAACCCGGATCAGCGATTTTATCTTCTTCGAGTTTCCCTGCGACATGTCTCCCCCGTGGAATGCCCGGACGTGAATGGACGGCAAGGACGAGTATCCATGCATTCACGCGGAGGAGGCGGAGCCGTTCATCCTAATAGGTGAATTTTTCTTTTATATGTACAGGCGCATCGAAGCATAAGGGGGGCGCCTGACTGGAAGCGCGTACCACCCTCCCGGGCGAACAGACGCACGGTTTTATGGTCCCATGGAAACGGCGCATCACCGGAAGGGGCGGCGTCCGGCTTGTCGCCGGACACCGCCCCGCGAGCAGGCTTTTCGAGAGGGAGTACTAGATCGTGTCCTTGCGGAGGCGGAACCAGTAGAAGCCGTGGCCGGCGAGGGTGAGGAGGTAGGGCAGTTCGCCGATGGCGGGGAAGCGGACGCCGCCGATGAGTTCGACGGGGTGGCGTCCGCTGAAGGTCTGCAGATCCAGTTCGGTGGGCTGGGGGAAGCGCGAGAAGTTGTGCACGCACAGCACCAGGTCGTCCTTGTACTCCCGCAGGAAGGCGAGGACGGCGGGGTTGGAGGAGGGCAGTTCGGTGTAGGTGCCCAGGCCGAAGGCGGGGTTCTGCTTGCGGATCTCGATCATGCGCCGGGTCCAGTGGAGCAACGAGGAGGGGTTGCTCATGGAGGCTTCGACGTTGGTGACCTGGTAGCCGTGGACGGGGTCCAT
>NZ_JABTYA010000083.1:0-1136 GCF_013302945.1 Streptomyces sp. 8P21H-1
GGCGCCGCACTGCCCGAGCGCCTCGCCGCGCAGTCCGGGCCCGAACGGCTGCGCACCCTCGTCCGGCTGGTGTGCGCGCAGGCCGCCGCCGTGCTCGGCCACACCTCCGACTCCGCGGTCGTACCGGAGCGTGCCTTCCGCGACCTCGGCTTCGACTCCCTCGCCTCCGTCGAGCTGCGCAACCGGCTGAACGCCGCCACCGGCCTGCGGCTGCCCGCCACGCTGGTCTTCGACCACCCCTCACCGCAGGCCCTCGCCGCGCACCTGCGGGACGAGCTGACCGGGACGGACCCCGCGACCACGGCACCCGCGTCCAGTACCTCCACCACCCCCAGTACCTCCACCACCTCCAGTACGTCCGGCGCGGGCGAACCGATCGCGATCGTCGCCATGGGCTGCCGCTTCCCGGGAGAGGTCCGCACCCCGGACGACCTGTGGCGGCTCGTGGCCTCCGGCGGCGACGGCATCCGCGCCTTCCCCACCGACCGCGGCTGGGACCTCGACGCGCTCTACGACCCCGACCCCGCGCACACCGGCACCTCGTACGTGCGCGAGGGCGGATTCCTCACCGGGGCCGCCGACTTCGACCCCGACTTCTTCGGCATCTCGCCCCGCGAGGCGATCGCCATGGACCCGCAGCAGCGCCTTCTGCTCACCCTCACCTGGGAGGCGTTCGAGCGCGCCGGCCTCGACCCGGCCGCGCTGCGCGGAACCCCGGCGGGTGTCTTCATCGGCCTGATGCAGCAGGACTACGCGGTACGGCTCCTGCCGCACATCCCCGAGGACGTCGAGGGCTTCCTGGGCACCGGCAACTCCGGCAGCGTCGTCTCCGGCCGCATCGCCTACACCTTCGGCCTCGAAGGCCCCGCCCTCACCATCGACACGGCGTGCTCCTCCTCGCTCGTGGCCCTGCACACGGCGGTGCAGTCGCTGCGCCGCGGCGAGTGCGCGCTCGCCCTCGCGGGCGGGGTCACCGTGATGTCCAGCCCCGAACTCTTCGTGGAGTTCAGCCGCCAGGGCGGCCTGGCCGCCGACGGCCGCTGCAAGTCCTTCGCCGCGGGCGCGGACGGGACCGGCTTCGGCGAGGGAGCCGGCGTGCTGCTGCTGGAGCGGCTGTCGGACGCCCGCCGGGCGGG
>NZ_JABTYA010000084.1:0-3245 GCF_013302945.1 Streptomyces sp. 8P21H-1
CTCGCCGCGCCCGGAGACCAGCAGCGGCACGGGGGCGCCGGTCAGGAGCGGCTCCCCGGAAACGGCCTTGTCCACCGGACCGGTGGCGGCCGGGGCCTCCTCCAGGATCACGTGGGCGTTGGTGCCGCTGATGCCGAAGCCGGACACGGCGGCCCGGCGCGGCCGTCCCGTCCGCGGCCACGCCCGCTCCTCGGTCAGCAGCTCCACGGCCCCCGCCGACCAGTCCACCTGCGGTGTCGGCGCGTCCACGTGCAGGGTGCGCGGCAGGACGCCGTGCCGCATCGCCATCACCATCTTGATGACTCCGGCCGCTCCGGCGGCCGCCTGCGTGTGCCCGATGTTCGACTTGACCGACCCCAGCCACAGCGGCAGTTCGCGGTCCCGGCCGTAGGTGGCCAGCAGCGCCTGCGCCTCGATGGGGTCGCCCAGCGCCGTACCGGTGCCGTGCGCCTCCACCACGTCCACCTCGGCGGCGGTCAGCCGGGCGTTGTTCAGCGCCCGCCGGATGACGCGCCGCTGCGAAGGGCCGTTCGGCGCCGTCAGTCCGTTCGACGCGCCGTCCTGGTTGACCGCCGAGCCGCGTACCACCGCGAGTACCGGATGGCCCGCCTCGACCGCGTCGGACAGCCGCTCCAGGAGCAGCACCCCGGCGCCCTCGGCGAACCCGGTGCCGTCCGCCGCCGCCGCGAACGCCTTGCACCGGCCGTCGGGGGCGAGCCCGCGCTGCCGCGAGAAACCGACGAACGCGTCGGATTCCGCCATCACCGTGACCCCGCCGGCCAGCGCCAGCGAACAGTCCCCCGCCCGCAGCGCCTGCGCCGCCAGGTGCAGGGTGACCAGCGACGACGAGCACGCCGTGTCCACGGTCACCGCCGGCCCCTCGAAGCCCAGCACGTACGACACCCGGCCCGACAGCACACTGCCCGCCCCGCCCGTGAGGAGGAAGCCCGCGAGTTCGTCGGGGACCTCGGGCAGCCCGGCGCCGTAGTCGTGGAAGGCGATGCCGGAGTACACGCCGACGTCCTTGCCGCGCAGACTCGTCGGATCGATGCCGGCCCGCTCCAGCACCTCCCAGGACAGCTCCAGCATGATCCGCTGCTGCGGGTCCATCGCCACGGCCTCGCGCGGCGAGATGCCGAAGAAACCCGCGTCGAACATCCCGGCGTCGTGCAGGAAGCCGCCCTCACTGGCGTAGCTGGTGCCCGGGTGGTCGGGGTCGGGGTGGAACAGGTTGTCCAGGTCCCAGCCGCGGTCGGCCGGGAACCCGGTGATGCCGTCGCCCCCGCCGGACACCAGCTCCCACAGCTCCTCGGGCGAGGACACCCCGCCCGGCAGGCGGCAGGCCATGCCGACGACGGCGACGGGCGCGGTGGTGGCCGCGACCGCCTTGTCGTACTCGTGCTTCAGCCGGGCGTTGTCCCTCAGCGAGGCGCGCAGCGCTTCGACGATCTGTTCAGTCTGGCCGCTGCTCATGGCTGCTCCCACCGTGTCGAATGCGCGATCACAACCGGTTCCCGTCCAGTGCTCGTTGGACGAGTCCGGCGACATCCATTGCGTTGATCAGGTCGAGTTCCTCGGCGGCGGCCGTGGCGGACGGCGACTGCCCGCCGCCGTCCGGTCCGTCCGGTCCGTCCGCGCCGGCCGACCGGGCGAGCTGCCGCAGCGCGTCCAGCAGCCCGGCCTCCCGGAACCGGCTGAACGGAACCGAGGCCAGCGTCCGGCGGAGCTCCTCCTCGTCCGCCTCGCTCGGTTCCCCGCCGGCCGCGTCCGCGAGCAGTTCGGTGCGCAGGTGCTCCACCAGCGCGGCGGGCGTGGGGTAGTCGAAGACGAGAGTGGCGGGCAGCTTGGTGCCCAGGGCGGCGCCGAGGGTGTTGCGCAGGTTGACCGCGGCGAGCGAGTCGAAGCCCATCTCCTGGAAGGCGCGCCCCGGCTTCACGGCCTCGGCGCCGCTGTGTCCCAGCGCGAGCGCCGTGTGCTCGCGCACCGCCTTCATCAGCGCGCGTTCCCGCTCGGCGTCGGAGGCCGCGGCGAGCTGCCGCAGGAACTCCGAGGCCGACTCGTCGCCGGAGTCGTCCGCCGCCGCCAGACCGTCGACGATCTCCCGTACGCCCGGCAGGTCGCCGATCAGCGGGCTCGGCCGCAGCGAGGTGAAGGCGGGCACGAACGCCGCCCAGTCGACGTCCACCACGGCCACCCGCGTGTCGTCGCCCCGCACCGCGAGCGTGAGCGCCGCCATGGCCTCCTCGGGTGCCATCGGCAGCACACCACGCCGGCGCAGCTGCTCCCGCGCGGCGGCGTCGGACGCCACACCGAACCCGTCGATCACACCCCAGGCCACCGAGGTGGCCGTCAGCCCCCGCGCCCGCCGCCGCTCGATCAGCGCGTCGAGCTGGGCGTTGGCGGCACCGATGAGCCCCTGCCCACCGCCGCCCCACACACTGGCGACGGAGGAGAAGACGACGAACAGGTCCAGGTCCCGTCCGCTCAGCAGCGCGTCCAGGTGCCACAGCCCGTCGACCTTGGCCGCCAGCGTCTCCGCCAGCTCCCCGGCGGTGGTGTCGTCCACCTGGGCGACGCGCGCGAGGTCGGCGGTGTGCACGACGCCGGAGAGTCCGGGCGCGGCGGCGGGCCCGGAGAGCAGCCGCGCGAGCGCCTCCCGGTCGCCGAGGTCGACCTGACGAACGGTGATCTTCGTACCGTGCGCGCTCAGCTCGTCGCACACCTCCCGCACCCGTGGCGCCTCCGGGTCCGACGCGACGGTCAGCACCAGGTGCTCGGCACCGGCCTCGGCGAGCCACCGCGCGGCATGCCGGCCGAGCCCTTCGGTGCCGCCGGTGACCAGCACGGTGCCACGTGGCCGCCACTCCGGTCCCGCCGTCGCACCCGGGAGCAGCGGACGGCCACTCATCCTGCGCACCAGCGCGCCCGTGGGCCGGACCGCGAACTGGTCCTCACCGCCCGGGGCGGCCAGCACGCCGAGCAGGGTGCGGGCGGCCCGCTCGTCGAACACCTCGGGCAGGTCGACCAACCCGCCCCAGCGGTCCGGCTGTTCCAGCGCCACGGCGAGTCCGAGCCCCCACACGGCCGCCTGCTCGGGAGCGTCGATGCCGTCCGTGCCACCGACGGCGACCGCGCCCCGGGTGGCGCAGTACAACCGGTGCCCCGAGCCCAGGTCGCCGAGCGCCTGCACCAGCGCCAGGGTCGCCGTGACGCCCTCGGTGAGCGTGGCACCGCCCGGCCGCGGC
>NZ_JABTYA010000085.1:0-146 GCF_013302945.1 Streptomyces sp. 8P21H-1
GCGCACGGCACCGGCACCACCCTGGGCGACCCGATCGAGGCCGAGGCCCTGATCGCCGCCTACGGCGAGGGCCGCGACCCCGCACGGCCGCTGCTGCTCGGCACGGTCAAGTCCAACCTGGGCCACACCCAGGCCGCCGCGGGCGT
>NZ_JABTYA010000085.1:229-459 GCF_013302945.1 Streptomyces sp. 8P21H-1
CGTCATCAAGACCGTCCTCGCCCTGGGCCGCGGCGAACTCCCGCGCACCCTGCACGTGGACACCCCCTCCTCGCACGTCGACTGGTCCGGCGGCACGGTGGAACTGCTGCGCGAGCACCGGTCCTGGCCCGACGCGGGCCGCCCGCGCCGCGCGGGCGTCTCCGCCTTCGGCGTGAGCGGCACCAACGCCCACGTGATCCTGGAACAGCCCGCACCGGCCGCCGAGCCGG
>NZ_JABTYA010000086.1:0-1497 GCF_013302945.1 Streptomyces sp. 8P21H-1
GCGCGGGGAACTGCGCGACCGGCCACGTCCGGCCCGCGGACGCCACGCGGCATGAGGCACCCTTCGCCGGGTCGGGTCCCGGAGGCCGTGCCTCGGCCGCGGCCCGGTGGGGGCTTGTCGCGCAGTTCCCCGCGCCCCTGGCGGGAAGCTCTACGCGAGGCCCTCGACCAGGTCCGTCAGGGACTTGCGGCGGCCCGTGTAGAACGGGACCTCCTCGCGGACGTGCATCCGCGCCTCGGACGCCCGCAGGTGCCGCATGAGGTCCACGATGCGGTACAGCTCGTCCGCCTCGAACGCGAGGATCCACTCGTAGTCGCCGAGGGAGAACGAGGCGACCGTGTTCGCCCGTACGTCCGGGTACCCGCGCGCCATCTTGCCGTGGTCGGCGAGCATCCGGCGCCGGTCCTCGTCCGGCAGCAGGTACCAGTCGTACGAGCGCACGAACGGGTACACGCTGATGTAGTCGCGCGGCGTCTCGTCCGCGAGGAACGCCGGGACGTGCGAGCGGTTGAACTCCGCCGGCCGGTGCAGCGCCATGTTCGACCACACCGGCTCCAGCGCACGGCCCAGCTTCGTACGGCGGAAGAGGTTGTACGCCTCCTGGAGCCGGTCGGCGGTCTCGGCGTGCCACCAGATCATGACGTCGGCGTCGGCGCGCAGGCCCGAGACGTCGTACGTGCCGCGGACCGTGACGTCCTCGGCGGCGAGCCGGTCGAACAGCTCCTGGACCTCGTCCGCGTAGCCGGCGCGGTCCTCGGGAAGCACGTCGCGCAGCTTGAACACGGACCAGAGGGTGTAGCGGATGACCTCGTTGAGGTCCTTGGCCTTCTTGCCCGCGTTCGGGGTCCTGGCCTGGCCGGTGGTGGGGGCGTCGTCACTCATGGGGCTATTCTCCCGCTCCGCCGTGCAGGCTCCGCACCGGGTTCGCCATCAGCGCGGCGAGCGGCCGGCCGTCGCCCCGCAACGCGTCCACCGCGGCGTTCGCGCTCGCCACGCAGGCCGGGATCCCCACGCCGTCGTAGGCCGCTCCGCACACCGCGAGGCCCGGCACCCGGGCGACGTGCGCGCGGATGCGGGCCACGCGCGCGTGGTGCCCGACCGGGTACTGGGGCAGGCCGTCGTCCCAACGGGTCACCCGGGTCTCCAGGGGCTCCGCGGTCAGGCCGGTGGCCTCGCGCAGGTCGCGCCGGGACACGTCGACGAGCTCGGCGTCCTCGCGGCCGAGGATCTCCGTCTCCCCGTACCGGCCGACGGACGTCCGCAGGACCAGCGTGTCCGGGTTCTCCTCGGCGATCCAGCCCCACTTCTGGGACGCGAACGTCGACGCCTTGATGGTGCGCCCGTCGACGGGCGGCACCAGGAAACCGCTGCCCGCGGGCAGGGCGGTCCCGGCGCGCCGGTAGGCGAGGGTGATCAGCGCCATGGACGCGTACTCGACGGCCGCGAGCTCGGCCGCGGCGGCCGGGACCTCGGTGCGCAGCAGGGCGGCCGCGGCAC
>NZ_JABTYA010000087.1:0-146 GCF_013302945.1 Streptomyces sp. 8P21H-1
TGCGTTTCCTCCGGGCCCGGCGGCCCTGTCACCGCGTCCCGCCGCTCCGAGGCCACGGAGTCGGCCGGGACCACGGGACCGGCGGCCCCAGGACCGGCTGGAGCCCCGGGCTCGGCCGGTGTTCCGGGCTCGGCCGGTGTTCCGGG
>NZ_JABTYA010000087.1:154-3989 GCF_013302945.1 Streptomyces sp. 8P21H-1
CGGGGCGCCGCGGCTTCCGCGTCCCGCTCAGCCGGCACTGCGTTCCGCCGCCTCGACCACGTTGACGAGGAGCTGGGCGCGGGTCATCGGGCCCACCCCGCCCGGGTTCGGCGAGATCCACGCGGCGACCTCGGCCACACCGGGGTGGACGTCGCCGACGATCTTGCCCTCCGCGTTGCGGGAGACGCCGACGTCGAGGACGGCCGCCCCCGGCTTGACGTCCTCGGGGCGGATCAGGTGCGCGGAGCCTGCCGCGGCGACGATGATGTCGGCCCGGCGCAGATGCGCGGCCAGGTCACGCGTACCGGTGTGGCACTGGGTCACCGTCGCGTTCTCCGAGCGCCGCGTGAGCAGCAGCGGCATCGAACGGCCGATCGTCACGCCGCGGCCGACGACCACGACCTCGGCACCCTTGATCTCCACTCCGTACTGACGCAGCAGGGTGAGGACGCCGTTCGGGGTGCAGGGCAGCGGGGCCGGCTCGTTCAGGACGAGACGGCCGAGGTTCATCGGGTGGAGGCCGTCCGCGTCCTTGTCCGGGTCCATCAGTTCGAGGACGCGGTTCTCGTCGATGCCCTTGGGCAGCGGCAGCTGGACGATGTACCCGGTGCAGGCCGGGTCCTCGTTGAGTTCGCGGACGACCGCCTCGATCTCCTCCTGCGTGGCGGTCGCGGGCAGTTCGCGCTGGATGGAGGCGATACCGACCTGGGCGCAGTCGCGGTGCTTGCCCGCGACGTACTTCTGGCTGCCGGGGTCGTCCCCCACCAGGACGGTGCCGAGTCCGGGCGTGATGCCCTTCTCCCTCAGGGCCGCCACGCGGACGGTCAGATCGGACTTGATCGCGGCTGCGGTGGCCTTGCCATCGAGAATCTGGGCGGTCATGGACCCATCCTCGCGGATGAGCGGGGCCAGGTTCCAATCCGCCCTCCGATCGACCTCCCGATCCCTTTCCGGGACGCCTTCCCGATCGCTTTCCGGGACGTCCTCCCGACCCCTTTCCGGGACGCCTTCCCGATCGCCTTCCCGATCGCCCGGCCGCACCGGTGCCGCGCGTGATCAGCGATGTTGCGCTTGCACAACTCCTGCAGGCTGCGGCTGGACAACGAGGCCGGGCTTTTAGACCATGAGCCGCGCAGTGCCGCGGGCAGTGCAGGGGGACGGACCGCAGACCACTCGTGCTTTTCCTCCGTACGACCGCGTCGTCCCGCACCACCAACGGAGGAACCGTCATGAGCTTCGGCGACCCGAACAACCCCTACGGGCAGCAGCCGCCGCCGCAGGGAGGGCAGCCGTACGGCTACCCGCAGCAGCCGCAGGGCCAGCCCGGCTACGGCTACCCGCAGCAGCCCCCGCAGGGTGTCCCGCCACAGCCCGGCTACGGTTACCCCCAGCAGCCCGGCCAGCAGTACCCCGGGTACCCCGCCGCCCCCCACCAGCAGATGTACGGCGGCATGCCCCCGTACGCCCACTGGGGCCAGCGGTTCCTCGCGACGCTCGTGGACGGGCTCGTCCTCATGGTCGCCTACCTCCCGCTCGTGATCGGGACGGCTCTGGGCAACGACTCGGCGGCGGCGATCCTCGGCCTCATCACCTTCGTCGCCATCGTCGGCATGGCCATCTGGATGCTGGTCCAGGAGGGCAGAACCGGTCAGACGATAGGCAAGAAGGCGCTCGGCATCCGCCTGCTGCGGGAGAGCGACGGGCAGCCGCTCGGCGTCGGCATGGCGTTCGTCCGCCGCCTCGCGCACTTCCTCGACAGCATCGCCTGCTACCTGGGGTGGCTGTGGCCGCTGTGGGACTCCAAGAAGCAGACGTTCGCCGACAAGGTGTGCAGCTCGGTGGTCGTCAAGGGCTGACGCCCACGACATCCACGGCGCCCACGGCGTCCGGATGGCAGTCGTCGAACGTACCGCCCCAGGAGCCCCCGGCTCTCCGGTGGCGGCACATTCGCGCCATTCACGCCCAGGGCCGTGTTCCACCCCGCCGGGAGGGGACACGGCCCAGGTGCGTCGTCCTACCCTGATCCCGTAGTTGCGTACAGGACGGGGAGCGGGACGGGGAGAACGGCCTTGTACAGCATCATCGTGGTACCTCCTGCCGTCGCGGCGGACGAGCCCGACGGCGGTCGCACCGATTCCCGGATACGGCTCGCGCCCGGCGAACGGCTGCCTTTCGGCCGCGCGGTCGGCGGCCGTACGCACGACGCCCGTTCGTCCGACGGCCGTACGGGCGGTGGCGGTACGGGCGGCGGCGGTCTCTCCATCGCGCACGAGGGCGTGTCCCGCAGGGCCGGTGAGATCACCGCGCAGGGCACCTTCTGGACCCTGAGCAACCTCTCGTCCCACCAGACCTACGTCGTGGAGAACCCCGAGGGCGCGGGCGAGCACATCAAGGTGGGACCCGGCCGCCTGGAGGCGCCGGTCCCCTTCGAGTTCTCGCGGATCGTCCTCCCCGCCGCGGGCGACCTGCTGTCCGTCGAGGTGTGGGCGCCGCGCCACGACTACCTGCGCTCCCCGGGCGGCCTGGACGGCGCGACGACCGCGCCCGCCTTCTCCGTCGACCGTACGAAGCGCTACTTCGCGGTCCTCGCCGCCCTCTGCGAACCCCGCCTGCGCGGTGAGCCGCACGCCCCGCTGCCCACGGTCGACCGGGTCGTCGAGCGGCTGCGCCCCACCTGGCCGGCCGCATCCCGCACCTCGGTGCAGTGGAACATCGACTACCTGGCCGTGAAGCTCCGCCTCAAGCCGGGCCCCGAGACGGCGGACACCGGCCCGCGCCTCAACGGCAAGAAGGAGTCCCTGGTCTCCCTGGCGCTCCGGTTCGACCTGGTGCGGGAGGACGACCTGGCCGTCCTGGCGGCGCCGGCGGGACGGGCGGCCCGGTGACGGAGGCGTACGCGGTGGCGGTGCCGAAGGGGTACCGGGTCGGCCCCTGGGAAGTACGGGAGCCCATCGCCACGGGAGCGTTCGGCAGCGTGTACGAGGCCCGCGGTGACCGGGCCCGCGAGGGCCTGCCGCGGTCGGTGGCGCTGAAGTTCATGCCCACCGGCACGGGTACGCCCCGCCAGCTGGCCCATCTGCGCGAACTCACCGAGCGTGAGCTGGAACTGCACCGCCGGCTCAGCCGCCCCCGGCTGATCCGGCTGTACGAGACGCGCACGGTCGACGACCCGGACCATCCCGAACTGGACGGCGCCACCGTCCTCGTACTGGAACGCGCCGAGAGTTCCCTGGCGGCGCTGCTGGCCCGTTCCCCGCGGCCGGCACACGGTCCCGCCCTGCTCGCGCAGGTCTGCGAGGGGCTGGTCCAGCTGCACGGTGCGGGCTGGGTGCACGGTGACCTCAAGCCCGCCAACGTCCTGCTGATGGCGGACGGTTCGGTCCGTCTCGCGGACTTCAACATGGCCGCGGAGCTGGAGGGCACGCACGCCTACACACCCGCGTTCTCCACGTCCGACTACACGCCGCCGGAGCTGCTCTGGTCCGAGATCGGCGAACGCGGGCGGCAGACGAGGCCCTCGGCCGACATATGGGCCTTCGGCGTCCTCGCGCACCTCGTCCTGACGGACACGTTCCCGCTGCCGGGCGGCAGCCCCTCGGCGCGCCGGGACGCGGCGGTGCGCCATGCGCGCGGCACGGACGAGCTGCGCCTGTCCCCCGCGCTCCCGGACGCCTGGCGGGACATCGTGCGGGCCTGCCTGGCGCGTACGCACCCGGAGCGGATCTCCGCCGTGGAGCTGCTGCGGCGGGTGGAGGCGGCGGTCGGCACGGCTCGCTCCCCCCGTCCGTGGAGGGTCCGTCCGCAGACGGTCCGTCCGTGGAGGGTTCGTCCGCGG
>NZ_JABTYA010000087.1:4125-7740 GCF_013302945.1 Streptomyces sp. 8P21H-1
GGCCCTCGGCGCCGCGGCCGCCGCCCTCGCCGTGTCGGCGCTCGGGTACGGCGTCAGCACCTGGGCGGACGGCGCCGGGGAGGTTGGCGGGGGCGCCGGGACCAGGAACGTCACGGCCGCTCCGTACGGTGCGGCCGACCTCCGTACCGACCGGGGCATCCCCTCCGCGTACCGCCTGCTGATCGTGGAGACGGCGCACGACTGCGACCAGAAGGACGTCACCCCGGCCCTGATCGCCGCCATGCTGAAGGTGGAGAGCAACTTCGACCCGGATCTCGCCGACCCCGCCAAGGACGAGTACGGCATCGCCCGCTGGACGCCCCGGGTACTGCGCTGGTGGATGCACGACGACGGCACGCCCGCGGAGTCGGTGCCCGACCCTCCCTTCCCTCCCGCCGAGTCAATCCCGGCGATGGGCCGGTACCTGTGCTGGATCGCGCCCAGGCTGGACGCCGACCTGCCGGGCGACCGCCGGACACTGATCGCCGCCGCCTACCGGACGTCCTACGCGAAGGTGAACGGCGCGGGCGGAGTGCCCCCGAAGTACCGCGCCTACGCCGACCGCGTCGCCCACCACCTCAAGGAATACACGCCCCCGGGGAAGAAGTGACCCTGAGAGTTCCGAGGTACCCCGCGCGGGCACGGGCGGGCAGGCTGGACGCAGCACACGGAACGAAGACGCACGAAGACGTACGGACGTACGCCCGTACGGGCGGGCTCCGGCTCCCTCGGGGGAGAGCCGGAGCCCGTCGTACGCCCGTGTGCCGGGCCGACCCGCCGACCGGGCCGACCGGGCCGATCGGCGGAAGCCGGTCGGCCGGCTAGTGGAAGAAGTGCCGCGTCCCTGTGAAGTACATGGTCACGCCGGCCTTCTCCGCCGCCTCGACCACCAGCTCGTCGCGGACCGAGCCGCCGGGCTGGACCACGGCCCGGACACCGGCCGCGGTCAGGATCTCCAGGCCGTCGGGGAAGGGGAAGAAGGCGTCCGAGGCGGCGAAGGAGCCCTGGGCGCGCTCGGCGCCCGCGCGCTCGACCGCGAGCTTGGCGGAGTCGACGCGGTTGACCTGGCCCATGCCGACGCCGACGGAGGCACCGTCCTTGGCGAGCAGGATCGCGTTGGACTTGACGGCCCGGCAGGCCCGCCAGGCGAAGGCCAGCTGGTCCAGCTCCTCCTGCGGGAGGGGCTCGCCGGTCGCGAGGGTCCAGGAGGACGGGTCGTCGCCCTCGGCCTGGAGGCGGTCGGTGACCTGGAGGAGCCGACCGCCGTCGATCTGCTTCACCTCGACCTGCGCGGCCGGGCCGTCGGGGACGCGCAGCACGCGGATGTTCTTCTTCCTGGCGAGGGCCTCCAGCGCGCCGTCCTCGTAGTCGGGCGCGACGATGACCTCGGTGAAGATCTCGGCGACCTGCTCCGCCATCTCCCTGGAGACGGGGCGGTTGACGGCGATGACGCCGCCGAACGCCGACAGCGGGTCGCAGGCGTGCGCCTTGCGGTGCGCCTCGGCGACGTCCGCGCCGATCGCGATGCCGCACGGGTTGGCGTGCTTGATGATCGCGACGCACGGGTCGGCGTGGTCGTACGCGGCACGGCGCGCGGCGTCCGTGTCCGTGTAGTTGTTGTACGACATCTCCTTGCCGTGCAGCTGCTCGGCGTCGGCCAGGCCGCCGCCCGCCCCGTCCACGTACAGCGCGGCGCCCTGGTGCGGGTTCTCGCCGTAGCGCAGGGTGTCGCGCTTCTCGGACGTCGAGCCGATGAACGCGGGGAAGCCCGAGTCGTCGGCGGGTGCGTACCCGTCCGCGAACCAGGAGGCGACGGCCACGTCGTACGCGGCGGTGTGCTGGAACGCCTCGGCCGCGAGCCGCTTGCGGGCGGGCAGGTCGAAGCCGCCGTCGCGCACCGCGGACAGCACGTCGGCGTAGCGCGCGGGGCTGGTGACCACGGAGACGGACGGGTGGTTCTTGGCGGCGGCGCGGACCATCGAGGGGCCGCCGATGTCGATCTGCTCGACGCACTCGTCGGCGGTGGCGCCCGAGGCGACGGTCTCCCGGAACGGGTAGAGGTTCACGACGACCAGCTGGAACGGCTCGACGCCCAGCTCGCCGAGCTGCTCCCGGTGCGACTCCAGCCGCAGGTCGGCGAGGATGCCCGCGTGCACGCGCGGGTGCAGCGTCTTGACCCGGCCGTCCAGGCACTCGGGGAAGCCGGTGAGTTCCTCGACCTTGGTGACCGGGACCCCGGCGGCGGCGATCCTCGCCGCGGTGGAGCCGGTGGAGACCAGCTCGACACCGGCCGCGTGCAGGCCGCGGGCGAGCTCTTCGAGTCCGGTCTTGTCGTACACGCTGACGAGCGCGCGCCGGATGACCCGCTTGGTGTCCGTGGTGCCTGCGCTGCCTGTGCTCTCGGCGGTCACTGGATAACTACCTTTCGTCCCTCGATGCGATAGCCGTTGCGGGCGAGCCGCCCCACGACATCGACGAGCAGCTTTCGCTCGACTTCCTTGATGCGCTCATGGAGAGCGGCACCCTCGTCCTCGTAGTCCTCGTTGCGGACCTCGACCACGCCCTGGGCGATGATCGGGCCGGTGTCGACGCCGTCGTCGACGAAGTGGACGGTGCACCCGGTGACCTTCGCGCCGTAGGCGAGGGCGTCACGGACGCCGTGCGCCCCCGGGAAACTGGGCAGCAGGGCGGGATGGGTGTTGACGAACCGGCCGCCGAAGCGGGCCAGGAACTCCTTGCCCACGATCTTCATAAAGCCGGCCGAGACGACGAGGTCCGGCGCGTACGCGCCGGTGGCCCCGGCCAGCGCCGCGTCCCACTCCTCACGGGTCCCGTAGTCCCTGACCCGGCGGACGAAGGTCGGCAGCCCGGCGCGCTCGGCGCGCTCCAGGCCGGCGATGCCGTCGCGGTCCGCGCCGACCGCGACGATCTCCGCCCCGTAGGCGTCCGGCCCCTGCGACGCGACCGCGTCGAGGAGGGCCTGCAGATTCGTACCTGATCCGGAGACCAGCACGACGAGGCGCTTGGCCTTGGCCACGGCGGGGCCCTTTCTCGGGGAGTGCCTTTGTACGGTCGTACGAATGCTTCGCGCCCTCGGATACGGGGAAGTCTACGAAGCGGCCGACCGGCAGCAACGATACCGGCACACCGGGCGGCCCCCTCGGGACGGGGGCGTGGCCGGAAGGTAGCGTCTGGGGAGGAACCGCCCGGGGAAGACGGTCCGCGCGGGGGAACGCCTTTCGCGTACGGGACGTTGACCAGGCACAGGTACGCATGTCCGGGAAGCGAACCCCGGACGCGTGACCGGCTCCGTGGACAGCCGCCCGTCGACACCACCGTCCGACGGACGCCACCGCCGGACACCACCGCCCGCCGAGCACCGTCAAGCCGAACACTGCCGAGCCGAACACCGTCAAGCCGAACACTCCAAGGGGAAGACGCACACCTGATGCCGGACCGACGCCTCCGACGCCTCCCGCTCCTGCTGCGCGAGCGGCGCCCCTCCCCCGTTCCGCCGCGGGAGGGCGACGACGTGCCCGAGAGCGGGTCGGGCTCCGCGGGTGGCCAGGGCTCCGCGGGTGGCCAGGGCTCCGGTGCGCCGGCTTCCGGGCAGCG
>NZ_JABTYA010000010.1:0-645 GCF_013302945.1 Streptomyces sp. 8P21H-1
AGCTGGCGGACGAACTGACCGCCCTGGGCGCCGAGGTGGAGACCGTCGCCTGCGACGTCTCCGACCGTGACGCGCTGGCGGACCTCCTCGCCGGGCGCGCGCTCACCGGCGTGGTGCACGCGGCGGGCGCCCTGGACGACGGCATGGTCTCCTCGCTGACCCCCGACCGCCTGGACCGGGTCCTGGCGCCCAAGGCACGGGCGGCCCTGCACCTGCACGAGCTGACCCGCGACATGGACCTGGGCGCGTTCGTCCTGTTCTCCTCCGTCGCCGGGGTGATCGGCACCCCCGGACAGGGCAACTACGCGGCGGCCAACGCCTTCCTCGACGCGCTGGCCGCACACCGCCGGGCGACCGGCCTGCCCGCCCAGTCCCTTGCCTGGGGCCTGTGGACGACCGACGACGGCATGGCCGGGGACCTGACGGACGGCGACCGGCAGCGGATGGACCGCGCGGGCCTGGTCGGGCTGTCGCCCGAGCAGGGACTGCGGCTCCTCGACGCGGCGAGCGCACTGGCCGCGCCGGCGCTGGTCCCCATGAACCTGGACACCAGGACACTGAACGCCGCCGACGTGCCCCCGGTCCTGCGGGGCCTGGCACGCGGCTCCGCACGGCGCGTCGCGTCGGCGGACCAGGCGGGCGGGG
>NZ_JABTYA010000088.1:0-769 GCF_013302945.1 Streptomyces sp. 8P21H-1
GGACCGGTCCGGCCGCCCGGCCGCCGGTGGCCGTCGGTGTCCCGCCGAGGCGGGCCGGGAGCGCGGACGGGATCGCCGGGTGCCGGGGACGCGTCTTGCGGGCCCCCGGGCGGGAGCGCCGGAGGTTCCGGGGGGCTCACCCTGCCGGGCCTACCCCGGCAGGGTGAGCCCCCACGCCCCCTCCCGTACCACCCACGTCCGGGTCCGTACCGGTCCTCCCACCACCGCGTCCGCCCGGTACCGGAAATCCGCCCCGGACACGGTGACCGTCCGGGCCACCGCCTCCAGCGGCGCGGCCTCCGCGCCGACGGAGGCCGGCCGCACCTCGACCCTCGCACCGCCCCCGGCATCCCCCGGCGTGATCGACACGTCCGCCACGGGCTGGTCCAGGTCGACGAGGATCCGGCCGTCGACCTCGACCCGCAACCGGGCGGGCCCGGCAGCGGAGGGCGCCGCGCCGCGGGCGGGCCGCGACGCGAGCGTACGGACGAGGGACTGGCAGGTACGGAGCCAGTGAAGGTGGTGCTGCGCCCCGCCGCCCCCGCCGTCCCTACCGGCTCCGTCCCCACCGGCTCCGTACGCACCGGTTCCGTACGCACCGGTCCCGTCACGGCCTCCCGCGCCCCCGCCCGACGGCGGTATCCGCAGCGCCCCCAGCACCACCCCGTCACTGTCGTCCACCAGCAGGTCGAGCCGCCGCTCGGACCCGTCGAGCACGGCCCGCGCCGCCGCGACGGCCCCCGTCGGCACCCCCAGGGCCCGCGAGAGC
>NZ_JABTYA010000089.1:0-306 GCF_013302945.1 Streptomyces sp. 8P21H-1
GGCCCACGGCCACCGACCGCCGGTTCACGCTCCCCTTCGTCAGCCCGCCTTCCGGGGCCCGGGGAGCGGCGTGGACGAACCCCACCGGCCCCGCCGCACCGGCCACCCCCGCGGCTCCGCCGGGTCCCCCCGACCCGGCGGAGCGAGTTGTTCACTTGTGGTTCGCGTGCCCGCTGCGGCACACCAGTAGGTGTAGCCGTGCACCCCGCTCCGACCGCCCCTCTGGAGGCGCCCCATGTCACACCGCCCGTCGAGCCCGCACCCCGCCCGCCGCAGCGTCCTGCGCGGCTCGCTCGCCGCGTCGGC
>NZ_JABTYA010000090.1:0-148 GCF_013302945.1 Streptomyces sp. 8P21H-1
CTAACAACATGATTGATAAGACGGGATTACCGTACCACTCTCGAGCAGCGCGTGATCTCGTCGACCTGCGTGGTTCAACAGAAACTTGAACTGGAGTTTCATGATCATCATCATTAACTTCCTCCTCAACCGGCGTCGCAATGACAGA
>NZ_JABTYA010000090.1:154-780 GCF_013302945.1 Streptomyces sp. 8P21H-1
AGGTTTCCCCTTGCCCTGCGCCACCATCCAGAGGGATGAGAGGTTCGACAACCTCGTCAAGTTCTATCTTCCTCCCACTCAATTCTCTCGAGAGAAACTCCTTCTCGAGAAAAGTTCCGTTCTTAGCAACAAACACTTTGCCCTCGGATTTGAGATAGAAGGTGTACCCAACTGTCTCTTTTGGGTAACCTATGAAGACGCACTTTTCCGCTTTGGGTTCCAGCTTTTCAGGCTGAAGCTTTTTGACATAAGCATCACATCCCCAAACTTTAAGAAACGACAACTTTGGTCTTTTGCCATACCACAGTTCGTATGGTGTCGTCTCAACGGATTTTGATGGTGCCCTATTTAAAGTGAATGCAGCTGTTTCTAATGCATAACCCCAAAATGATAATGGCAAATCAGTAAGAGACATCATAGATCGCACCATCTCTAATAAAGTACGATTACGAGGTTCGGACACACCATTACGCTGTGGTGTTCCAGGCGGTGTCAACTGTGAAACAATTCCACATTGTCTTAAGTGAGCACCAAACTCGAAACTCAGATATTCACCCCCACGATCAGACCGTAGGAACTTGATCTTCTTGTTACGATGATTTTCCACTTCACTCTGAAATTGCTTG
>NZ_JABTYA010000091.1:0-4941 GCF_013302945.1 Streptomyces sp. 8P21H-1
CCTGCGCCCGCGGCCGGACGCCCGGCACCGCGTCGAGCACGCGGGCCTGGTCCGGCCCGACCAGCTCGGCCGCTTCGCCGCCCTGGGCGTGACGGCCGTGGTCCAGCCGAACTTCCTGCGGTACTTCGGCGACGACTACGCCGCGGTCATGGGGGAGGAGCGGGCGCCCTGGCTGTACCGGGGCAGGGGGTTCCTCGACCACGGCGTCACGCTGGTCGGCAGCTCCGACCGGCCCGTCGCGGACGGTTCGCCGCTCAGGGCCGTCCAGTTCATGGTCGAACGGGCCTCCGCGTCGGGCCGGGTCATCGGCCCGGACGAGGGCATCACCGTCGAGGAGGCCCTGCGTGCCTACACGGTGGCCGGCGCCTTCGCCTGCCACTGGGAGGACAGCGCGGGCAGCCTCACACCGGGCAAGCGCGCGGACCTGGTCGTCCTGGGCGACGACCCGCACCGCGTCGAGGTCTCGCGCATCGGCGACATCGACGTGGTGGCGACCTTCGTCGACGGCCTGGAGACCGGGGGGTCCGCCCTGTGAGCGTCACAGGCTCCGCCCGGCCCCGGCCCCGGCCCCGGCTCTGGACCTGTCCGGGCCGTGGGAGCGCGCCTCCCGCGGCCGTCATGTCCCCCGCGCGCGGCGCAGGCAGTCCTCCACGACGGACTTGTCGAGCGCCGCCCGTACCAGCGCCGCCGCCAGGACGGCGGGTTCCGTGTCCCCGGCGAGCTCCAGCAGCCGCTCCGGCTCCCCGGGCAGGCCGAGCCGGGCCGCGCCCCGCAGTGCCTTCGCGTCGAGGTGGGGCGCCACCTCGGGCCAGACCCGCTGCACCTCCCGCAGGAAGATGTCCACACCCGCGGGGCCGAGCCCCGGCATCTCGCGCAGCAGACGCCGCAGTTCGTCCAGGTCACCGTCCGCCGCCCCGCGCATCCGGCGCGGATCGCCTCCCCACCGGTCCAGCAGCAGCCGGGCGCCGTCCCCGAGCTGGGTCGCCGTGCGCTCGTCGTAGCGCCGGTAGCCGCCCCGGCCCAGCGCGTCGACCCGCTCCTGCCACGTCGCCCCGGCCGTCCGGCGGGGATCGCGCAGCCCCGCGTCGTACAGGGCGCGGGTGGTGGCGAGGGCCACGGACCCCCGGATGCGGGCACTGAGCAGACAGGCCATGACCAGGGTGCGGTACAGCGGCTGCGGTGTGTTCCGCAGCCGGATGCCCGCCTCCTCGGCGAACGTACGGCCGTGTCCGGCGACCAGGACCGCGAGGACCTCCCGCGCCCCGCCGCTCACGCCGGCGGCCTGGTGGGGTCGTGGCCCAGCGTCATCAGCCGCTTGCGGCGACGGGCCTCCTCGGCCTCTGCCTCGGCCTCGGACCCGGCCCCGTGCTCCGGCGCGTTCCCGCGGTCCGTCTCGGCCGTGACGGTGTCCACGACCTCGTACATCACGTCGAGGTCGTCCTCGGTGAGATCGGCGCGGCGCTTCTGCAGGATGGCCAGCACGAGCTCACCGGTGGGCGAGCCCTCATGCTCGGGCGGCGGGACCGACTCCTGCGACGCCTCGTTCACCCGCAGCCAGGCCTCCAGTTCCTGCGAGGTCATGTTCACCACGCGATGGAACTCGTCCCACAGCGCGTCGAGTTCGAGGGCGTCGGCCATCGGGTATCCCTTTCGTTCGTATTCGTCAGTTTTCGTCAGTCTTTGTCGGTCTTCGTCCGTCCGTCGGTCCGCGCCCGTCCGAGTGCCCCCGGCGGATCGGCGAAAACACCCCTGCGAGACCCCGCCCGGAGGGTGGTCCGGAGGGCGGTCCGGAGCGCGGAATCGGCGGTGGTGGCAGGGCTCACCTGGCGAGACGCCCCTGACAGGGCCGGACGGGCGGCATAACATCGGTCCCCGCATGGACACGATGACGCTCTGGCACATAGCCCCCTGGGAGTTCGCCGCCCTCGCCGCCGCCGCCCTGCTGGTCGGCTTCTCCAAGACCGCCGTGAGCGGGGCCAACACGGTCAGTCTCGCGATCTTCGCGGCGGTCCTGCCGGCCAAGGCGTCCACGGGGGTGCTGCTGCCCGTCCTGATCGCCGGGGACGTGCTCGCCGTGCTCACCTACCGGCGGCACGCGCACTGGCCGACGCTGTGGAAGCTGTTCCCGGCGGTCGCCGCCGGAGTGGTCCTCGGCACGGTGTTCCTGAGGGGGGCCGGCGACGGGACGGTGCGGACGTCGATCGGTGTGATCCTGCTGCTGATGGCCGGCGTCACCGTGTGGCGGCGGCGCGGGGCGGACGCGGAGGCGGACGGGGGACCGGACCCGGTGACCACGCGGGCCGGCCGGCTCAAGGCCCGCTCCTACGGGGTACTCGGCGGCTTCACCACGATGGTCGCCAACGCGGGCGGCCCGGTGATGTCGATGTATCTCCTCTCCGCGGGCTTCCGCAAGCTCGGCTTCCTCGGCACCTCCGCCTTCTTCTTCCTGATCGTCAACGTCTCCAAGGTCCCCTTCAGCGTCGGCCTCGGTCTGATCGACGGCCGCTCCCTGCTGCTGGACGCGGCCCTGGTGGCCTTCGTCCTGCCCGGCGCGCTCCTCGGGAAGTGGGCGGTCGACCGGATCGACCAGCGCCTGTTCGAGCGCCTGGTGATCGCGGCGACGGTACTGGGCGGAATCCAGCTGCTCCTGCGCTGAACGGAGCGCCCGCTGGAGGGCGCCCCGTGAGGGGCGCGGGGAACTGCGCGCCCGGCCCCGACGCGCCCGCAGCTTCATCACGTCGCCCGACGCCGGAGCCGGGGCGCGAGCCCGGGGTCACCGCCCGGCCCCGGCCAGGACCTGCTGCCCCGGCTGCGCCGGGACGTCCCGGTCGAGGTCCTCCACCAGCAGCCGTTTGGCGATGCTGTCCACGGCCACGCGCAGCTCCGCCCCCGAGGGACGGCCGAGGTCCTGTTCGACCCGGTCCGCCAGCCAGCGGGCCCACGCGTCGCCGATGACCCGGGCCTCGCGCGCCCCGGCGTCCGTGTGGGAGAAGAGGGGGCCCTCACGGGTGAGGTAGCCCTCCTCGACCATGCGCTGGAAGACCGGTACCAGGACCTCCGGGGGCAGGCGGCGGCGGGCGGCGATCAGCGTGAGGCTCGCGTGACCCACCATCCGGGTGAACAGCTCGACCTGCATCACCGCCCAGGCCCCCGCGATGTCCAGCCGGGTGTCCGCCCCGAGGACGATCCGCCGCATGGTGTCGGTCCGCGTACCACCGATGATCTTCCCGACCGAGGTCTCCAGCCGCTGCCGGCTGCCGCCCGCCGAGGGGGTCGCGAACCCCTCGCCCAGGTCGGTGGACCCCATCCGCGCGCTGTCGCGCAGCTGCACCTGCTTGAGGAACAGGGCGACCAGGAAACCCAGCAGCGCCACGGGCACGGTCCACAGGAAGACGGTCTGGAGCGTCTCCGCGTACGCCCGCACGAGGGGCGCGGCGGTCGCCGGCGGCAGGTCGTGCAGCCCTTCCGGACTGGTCGCGGCCCTGCCGACGGCCGCGGGGTCGGTGCCGCCGCCCCGGACCGCCTCGGCGACCCCGCCCCGCAGGTTCGGCGTCAGCGTGTTGGCGTAGATCGTCCCGAAGACCGCGGTGCCGAAGGAGCTGCCCAGCGTACGGAAGAAGGTGACGCCGGACGTCGCGGTGCCCAGGTCGGAGTACTCGACGGTGTTCTGCACGGCGATGATGAGGACCTGCATGCACAGCCCGATCCCGGCGCCGAGCACGAACATGTAGAGGGAGGCGAGCCAGGCGCTGGTCCCGCTGCCCATCAGGGAGAGCAGGTAGAGACCGACGCCCATCACCAGCGACCCGACGACGGGGAAGATCCGGTAGTGCCCGGTCCTGCTGACCACGCTGCCGCTGAACACGGAGGCGATGAGCAGACCGGCGACCATGGGCAGGGTGCGTACGCCGGAGACGGTGGCCGAGTCGCCGTCCACGTACTGCAGGTACGTCGGCAGGAACGTCAGCGCGCCGAGCATCGCGAAGCCCACGATGAAGCTGAGGATCGAGCACACCGTGAAGACGGGGTTGCCGAACAGGCGCATCGGCAGCATGGGCTCGGCCGCACGGGTCTCGACCAGGCAGAACGCCGCCAGTGCCAGCACACCACCGGCGAAGAGCCCGATGATGACGGGCGAGCCCCAGGCGTACTCGTTGCCGCCCCAGCTCGTCGCCAGGATCAGCGCGCCGGCGCCGATCGCGACGAAGGCGATGCCGAGGTAGTCGACGACGGGCCGGGACGCCGACTTCACCACCGGGATCGTGCGGGCCGCGGCCACCACGACGAGGATCGCGATGGGCACGTTGACGTAGAACGCCCAGCGCCAGGTGAGGTGGTCGGTGAAGAGGCCGCCGAGCAGGGGGCCGATCACGGTGGCGACGCCGAACACCGCGCCGATCGCGCCCTGGTACTTACCGCGTTCCCGCAGCGGGATGACGTCGGCGATCAGGGCCATCGCGGTGACCATCAGACCGCCCGCGCCGATGCCCTGCACGGCCCGCCAGGCGATCAGCAGCAGCATGTTCGAGGCCAGGCCGCACAGGAACGAGCCGGTGATGAAGACGACCGCCGACACCTGGAAGACCACCTTGCGGCCGAACAGGTCGCCGAACCTGCCCACCAGCACCGTGGCGACGGTCTCCGCCAGCAGATAGCTGGTGACCACCCACGACATGTGCTCCGCGCCGCCCAGGTCCGACACGATCGTCGGCAGCGCGGTGCCCACGATCGTCTGGTCCAGCGCGGCCAGCAGCATGCCGAGCATGATCGTCACGAAGACGACGTTGCGGCGGCGCCTGTCCAGCACGGGGGGCTGCGGGGCGGGTGCCTCCGCGGCGGGCGGCCCGGCGGTGTCGGTGGTCGTCACACCGGCCAGCTTCACACCGGCGGACGGGGCGCGCATGCGGGGTCCGTCCGCACGAGGGGCGCGGGCCGCCGCAG
>NZ_JABTYA010000092.1:0-149 GCF_013302945.1 Streptomyces sp. 8P21H-1
GGGTGGCGACCCACGAGGAATCCCCGAATCGGTCCGTCCATGACGCCGCGACCGCTTCCGGGTCCTCCCCGGGTTCGAGTCCGAGATGCAGGAAGCGGGGTTCGCCCGCGACGTGCCGGATGCCGTGCATCACGTCGGTGTGCGCCGAG
>NZ_JABTYA010000092.1:315-469 GCF_013302945.1 Streptomyces sp. 8P21H-1
CGAGCGTCCCGAGCGCCGAGTCGATCGCTTCGAGGACGGCCGTCCACCGTGGACTCTCGACCCCGTCCGCATGTCCTGTCTTGTCGAGTTCCGGGACGTACACGTAGGTGAGGGTCCGCTCGATGGCCGAGCGTTCGGCGGCGACGCGGAACCG
>NZ_JABTYA010000093.1:0-7188 GCF_013302945.1 Streptomyces sp. 8P21H-1
CGTGCGCGGCCGATGCGCGGAAGCCGTCGTGCACGGCCGGTGAGTAAAGACTGCCGTGCATGGCCGGTGTGCAGGGCCTGTCGCACACGGCCGGCGTAGAGAAGCCGCCGTGCGCGGCCGATGCGCGGAAGCCGTCGTGCACGGCCGGTCTGCTGAGCCTGTCGCACACGGCCGGTGCACGGAGGCCGCCGTGCACGACCGGGGTGCAGAGGCCGCAGTGCGCGGCCGGTCCGTGGAGACCGCCCTGCACGACCAGTGCGTAGAGGCCGCTGTACGCGACCGGGTGCGCGGGGGTCGCCGTGCACCACCGGTGCGCGGGGGACCGTGCACCGGGCCGGTACGGCAGACAGGTTCCGGGAGGATGAAGCGGTGTTCGAGGGTTTCGTGTCCGAGACGGTCCGGCTCCGGGAGTCGTCCGTGTTCGTCCGCCACGGCGGCGAGGGCCCGCCGGTCGTGCTGCTGCACGGCCACCCCAGGACCTCCGCCACCTGGCACCGTGTCGCTCCCCGCCTCGTCGCGGAGGGCTTCACCGTCGTCTGCCCCGATCTTCGGGGATACGGCCGCTCCCGCGGTCCGGCGCCGGCCGCCGACCACACGGCCCACTCCAAGCGGGTGGTGGCGCGGGACGTGGCGGAGGTGATGAGCGCCCTCGGCCACGACCGGTTCATGCTCGCCGGGCACGACCGCGGGGGCGCTGTCGCGCTGCGGCTGGTCCTCGACCACCCCGAGCGGGTGCCGCGCGTGGCACTGATCGACTGCCTGCCGATCAGCGAGCACCTGTCCCGCATCACCGCGACGTTCGCCACGCAGTGGTGGCACTGGTTCTTCTTCGCCCAGCCGGACGTTCCGGAGCGGGTCATCAACGCCGATCCGGACAGCTGGTACCGGGGCGACCCGCAGGTCATGGGGGAGGAGAACCACGACGAGTGGCGCGAGGCCGTGCGGAACCCCGACGTCGTGCGGGCGATGCTGGAGGACTACCGGGCGGGCCTGACCGTCGACAGGCGGCACGAGGAGGCGGACCGGGCCGCCGGGAGGCGGATCGAGTGCCCCGCGCTGGTGCTCTGGTCGCTCCGGGACGACCTGGAGGACCTCTACGGCGACCCGCTGAGGATCTGGGCCGACTGGGCGCCCGACCTACGGGGCCACGGAGTGGACTCCGGCCACCATGTGGCGGAAGAGGCCCCGGAGGAGCTGGCGGCGTCCCTGTCCGGCTTCTTCCACGGCTGACCGGCCGGAACGGCCTGCCTGCGGCCTCATCGGGGCCGCAGGCAGGTGCGGCCGCTCAGACGTCCAGGTAACAGCGGACGGCCGTACCGTCGGGTCCCGTGTGGATGCGTACCAGATCGGTGAGGAAGTTCACCAGGAGCAGCCCCCGGCCGCCCAGTTGCGCGGGCGCGGAGGGCCGCCGCCCGGCGAGCGGGTCCTTCAGGTATCCACGGTCGCGGACCTCGCACACCACCTGGCCGCCCTCGCCCCACACCCGTACCGTGCCCGAACCGCCGCCGTGCACGACGCTGTTGGTGGTCAGCTCGGCCGCGACCAGGGCCAGGTCCTCCAGCCGCAGTCCGCTCAGACCGAGCCGCTCGGCCCGCTCGACCACGAAGTACCGGGCCGTGGGCAGCTCGTCCGCGCCGAAGACGTAACCTTCCGCCGCCTCCACGATCTCCAGGGGCTCGTTGTACCGCTCGACCACCAGGTCGGGCGCGTAGGACGGACTGCGCCGCTGCCGGCCGCCGGAGATCACCACGGGATGCGTCGCGTACGCGTCGGTCAGCGCCTGCTCGTCGAGTCCCTCGGCGTCGTACGGACAGAGGATCGTCGCGTCCCGGCCCTCGAACGCCGAATTGATCAGCGCCTCGTGCTGGGCGCAGGCCGGGTACTCCACACCGGTCCGGTCGGGCCAGATCGGCTCGCCGATGATCCGTACCCGCTTCTGCGGATGGGCGTCGGCGAACACCCGCAGCACCCTGGGGATGATCCGCCCGGGGTTGCGTCCCGCCTGCGTCATGTCGATGAAGCGCACCTGCGCCGCGGCCGCGCCGAGGGCCTCCCGGAGGACACCGAGCTTCGGGCCGGGCACGGCGACCGCCACCGGTTCACCGGCCTCCAGGCCCTCGCGGACGAACGGCGCCGTGCCGTCGACGTACTCCTCCTCGCCCCGGTAGAACAGCGCCGGGTGGACGAAGGACTCCATGGCCGCGGTCATCGGGACACCACCTCGACGCCCCGAAGATCGGGCCAGAACATGTCCAGCACACGTCCCAGGGAGGCAGGAGGCTGTTCGAGCATGATGCGACGTCCTTCGGGAAGACCTTGGGCCGCCACCGCGAGGGCGGACGCGCCGGCGACGTCGACGAAGGTGACCGCTGAGAGTTCCAAGTGGCACACCTCCGCATCCTGCTGGGCCAGACAGCCCAGCGCCCGTTCCCAGGCGGGTCGTGTGCTCAGGCTGATCTCGCCCGCGGCCTGCCAGCCCGTGCGGTCCGCCAAGGGGCGCACCTGAAGGGTGCCCGCAGACCGTGCCGACCACACGTCCGGAGGTTCGGCCTCCCCCGCACTGCCCACACTGACCACCCCTGGAGTGTCGCCGGTTCGGGCCCATTATTGCCCCTCCATGGCCTCCGCGGGGACACGGGGGCCCGGAAGACGGCCGCCGGCCGGGCCCGGGAGTGCGTGTCCGGCCGCCGTGCTCCTCGCGGCGCGGGCCGGATCAGCCCTGGTAGGGCTGCTGCTGGGGCCGGCCCTGCCCCTGCCCCTGCGCCGGGCCGTGCGCCGCCTGCACCTGCAGCTGCTCCGCCTGTTCCTTCGTGATCTTCTGCTGCGCGCCGCAGAACGTGCACTGCGTCGAGTACTTCGTGGAGACCGGGAACAGCGGGACGAAGAAGAGGGTGAACTTCGTGACGCGCTTGCTGAGCGTGTGAGCTGCGGGGTTGCCGCACTGTCCGCACAGCAGGGTCAGTATCGCGAGTTGGTGGAGGTAGCCCTTGGTGCCGAAGATGATCATGCGCTCGGTTCCTTTCGGGGCGGACGGGGTCCGCCGACGGGGTGCCGGTGGGCGGGGGAGTGCGCCCGCACGTCACAGTCTCGTGCACGGCGGTCCGCCGGGTGTGAGGTACCCGTACCCGCTGCCGGTCGTTTCCGTCAGGCGACCTCGCCGCTGCCCGAACGGCATCCGGTGGCCGGGTGGTCCGGCCCGGGCGGGGGACCACCCGGCCACCGGGCGGCTCAGATGCCCATGGAGGCCATCTCGATCGCCGAGCGGTGG
The DNA here is from genome assembly GCF_013302945.1 of Streptomyces sp. 8P21H-1. NCBI lineage: Bacteria > Bacillati > Actinomycetota > Actinomycetes > Kitasatosporales > Streptomycetaceae > Streptomyces > Streptomyces sp. 8P21H-1. The sequence continues at coordinate 3,269 of NZ_JABTYA010000093.1, forward strand.
TTCGCCGCCGCGGTCACCACGCAGGCCCGGTAGGTGCGGTTGTCCTTCACCGCGAGGAAGTAGTCCTTGAGGTTCTTCCAGTAGCTGAGCAGGTAACCGACGCCCGGGACGAAGCCGGCCGGCCGGGGCACCAGGGCGAAGGCCTCGGAACAGCGGAGGATCTCCCCGGTCGCGGTGGAGAGGACGTCGGCGACCTCGGGGTTCATGTTCCAGCCGGCGGCCAGGTCGGCGTTCCAGACGGCGGCGGCCACCTCCCGCAGGTGCGCCTCCTCCTCAGGGGTGAAGCTGCTTTGGCCGAACGCCGGTGCGGCGGCCGAGGGCGCCGGAGCCGTGGCCGGTGCGGCGGCCGCCGTGCCGGAGACGCCGAGGAAGAGCGCGGCTGCCGTGACTGCCGCCGCGTACGTGACCCGTCTGTCACCCATGGTGATCGGTCCTCTCTGTGGACGTGGATGTGAGCGCGGACGTGAACGTGGATGCGCCCGGGGCCTCGGGCCCCGGGCGCATCGACGCTGTCATGTGCCGCACAAAGCGGTCAACGGGCGGCATCCTGCCGACCGCGGCCGACGGGCGGTACTTGACGCCACCGCGTACGAGTGAGCTTCAGTCACGCCGGGGCGCGGACGCGAGAGGCAGTAGGGGGCGGGCCGGGGGGCCGGGGAGGGCGTGCGGAACGCGTTCCAGGACGCCGCCCGCGAACACGTCGTACAGCGGCAGGGTCTCCAGGTGGACGTATCCGATGTGGCAGTCGCACAGCTCCCTGGGGCAGGCGCGGGGACCGAGCGCGGCGCGGTAGGAGCCGTCGTAGAGGTTGCCCAGCGGGGCGGGGACGAAGTGACAGCGGCGGACCGTGCCCTCCCCGTCGACCGACAGGACCGACTCGCCCGTGCGGCACGGCATCCCGGCCGAGCGGTGCGGGTGCCGGCTGAACGGGAAGAGCGGGTCGAGCCCGGTCCACCCGGCCGCCTCCTCGTCCGTGTAGGTGTGTCCTTCGGCGGCGTTCACCCACAGGTAGACGTGGTCCGGCAGTTCGGCGCGCAGCCGCCGCGCGTGCTCCAGGTGCTCCGGTACGCCGACGATCCCGACGCTGAAGCGCACGCCCAGACCCGACAGGGCGTGCGTCTTGGCCAGGAAGCGCTCGTACGGTGTCTGCCCGGGGTGGTAGGTGCACCACAGGGCGACGGTGTCGAGGTCCGCGTCCCCCAGCCAGTCGGTGCGGCAGCTCAGGTTGGTCTGGACGGCGATCCGCCGTATGTGCGGCCGGTGCGAGAGCTCCACCAGGGCCCGCCGGTACCAGGAGCGCACCAGCGCCTCCCCCCAGGGGGTGAAGAGCACCGAGAGGCGGTCGTCCCGCTGCTCGTGCGCCCAGGCGGTGAACCGCTCCAGCGCCGTGCGGTCGGCGCGCAGCTGCGCCGTGCTGTCCCGCCGCTTGGCGAACGGGCAGTAGGGGCAGTCGTAGTCGCAGGAGGCGAGCGGGCCGCGGTACAGCAGTGTCAGGTCCACCGGCCCTCACTTCGTCTCGTACGCGGCCATGGCGTCGCGTACGGCCGGTGAGAAGAACTCGGGACCGATCGCGTCCGAGTGGGCGAGCCCCTCGGCGGAGAGGCGGAGCAGCCCGGGCCCGGTGTCGTCGAGCCAGCCGCGCGCGGCGAGGGTGCCGAGCTCCGCGGGGAAGTCGTCGCGGGGGTCCGTGCCGAACCGCGCCCGGTAGTCGGCGGCGGGCAGGCCCTTCGCCTGGAGCACCGACTGCAGCAGGTGCCGGCGCCGTGCCTCGTCCTCGTCGACCCACCTCCCGTGCAGGGCGCGGGAGAAGTCCGCGGCGGCGATGTAGCCGTCGATGATGCCGCGGATCTCACGCATCGACACGGCGTAGTCGAAGGAGTAGTGCAGCCGGGAGGTGTACGAGCGCGCGCCGCAGCCCAGGCCGATCATGCCGTCGGTCTGGCACGCGTAGTCGTCCGGTCCCTGCGGCGGCGCGTCCGTCCGCCGGAACATGCGCATCGACACCTGCTCATAGCCTTGGGCGAGGAGGTGGTCGCGGCCCTCCCGGTAGCGGCGCAGCCGCCGCTCGTCCCACTCCCGGTCGGCCGCGCGCGGATCGGTGTGGCGGCCGAGTCCGGTGAGGGGGCGTATGTAGAGGGGGTAGAGGTAGATCTCCTCGGGGCGCCAGGCCAGGGCCGCGTCGAGGGAGTACCGCCAACTGGCGGCCGTCTGCCCGTCGATGCCGTAGATCAGGTCGATGTTCAGCACCGGGATCGCGGCCTCGCGGATCCGCGCCAGCGCCGCCTCGACGTCGTCCCTGCGCTGCGGGCGTACGGCGGCCCGGGACTCCTCCTCGACGAAGCTCTGCACGCCGAGGCTGAGGCGCGTGGTGCCCCGCCCGGCCAGCACGGCCAGCCGGTCGGCCGTGGCCGTGGACGGCGACGCCTCCACGGACAGCGGGACGGCCCGCAGGTCCACCCCCGTCTCCCGCTCGGCGATGTCGCACAGCCGCTCCAGCTCGGCGGCCTCCAGGAAGGTGGGGGTGCCGCCGCCGAACGCGGCGTTGGCGAAACGCGGCGGCTCCCCGTCGCCGAGGGCCTCGCGGACGGCGGCGGCCTGGCGCTGCACGGCGTCCAGGTAGCGGCCCGTCAGACCGTCCGGCGCGCCGATACGGGTGAAGAGGTTGCAGAAGCCGCAGCGGATCTCGCAGAACGGGATGTGCAGGTACAGCGAGAGCGCCTGCCGGGACTCACCGGCCCACAGGTCCGCGAGCCGGGGCGTGGGGACGAGCGGCCGGTAGGCGGTCTTGTGCGGGTACGCGTACGTGTAGCTCTGGTAGGGACGCGGCGGTGCGGCGGGGGCGCCCGGGGCGGGGCCGGCCGAAGTGCCCGCGGTGCCCGCGGTGGTCGCTGTGCCCGCGGTGGTTGCGGTGAGCGCGGTGGGGGTGACGGTCATGCGGGCGGCTCCAGGAAGAAGTGGCCGTAGGGCACGGTCCACACGGAATCGTGGCCCAGGCGGTGGCCGGTGTAGCCGTCGTCCCCGTAGGCGGTGCCGTGGTCGGAGCAGACGATCGCGAAGCAGCGGCGGCGCGAACTCATCGCGGCGAACAGCCGCCCGACGTGCCGGTCGACGTACTCCAGTGCCGCGGCGTGGGTGCGGCGGTCGTCCCCCGCCCCACGGGTCGCGCCGGGCAGGTGGAACCAGTTCGGCTGGTGCAGGGCGGAGACGTTCAGGAACAGGAAGAGCCGCTGCTCCGCGGGCAGTTCGGCGACGGTCTGCTCGGCCCGTGCCACCTGTGCCTCGAAGGAGGTCGGTGAGGCCACGGAGAACTCCGGTTCCCAGTGGCTCTCCTGGAAGTAGCCGGGCAGGACGCCGCCCAGCGCGCCCTGCTTGTTGAAGAAGCCGACGCCGCCGATGCACACCGTGCGGTAGCCGCGCGCCGCGAGGGCGGACACGAGGTCCGGGGTCTCGAAGACGAACGTGCCGCCGGCGGTCGTCTCGCTGCCCGCGAACCGGGCCGCGAACAGGCGCGGGTGCGGTCCGGGCGCGGCGGGCGTGGGCAGGAAGCCCGCGAACATCGCCTGGTGGGAGGCGTAGGTGAAGTTCCCGGGGGCGTGCCGCTTCTCCCAGGCACCGCCCGGCAGGTGGGCGGTGAGGTGGGGCAGCCGGCCCGCCGCGGCGAGCTCGGCCGCCACGTCGTACCGGAGAGTGTCCAGGGTGAGGAGCAGGAGGTCGTCCCGGCCGACCACCTCGTTCATGTCCACCTCGTCCAGGTCCGAGGCGTGGGCGGCGCTGTGCTTCCCGGTCGCGCCGGGCGGTACGGGGCCGGGGTCAGGCTGTGGCATGGGCTGTCCTTGGCAGGTCGTGCGGGGACGCGGGTGCGCCGGGCGTGCCGGGCGGTGGGGCGACGGGCGGCGGGGCGGTGGGCGTGTCCCGGTCCG
>NZ_JABTYA010000094.1:0-305 GCF_013302945.1 Streptomyces sp. 8P21H-1
ACGACTACAACGACGTCCTCGCGACCACCACGCAGGCGGCCAGGGAGTGGGACCCGTGGCATCGCTCCGTCACGTCGCCGGCGATCTGGACGCGCCGGTGGGGCGCCGGGCGCATCTTCGTCTCGACACCCGGGCACCGCGTCGAGGTGCTCGAAGACCCCAACGTCCGGACCATCATCGAGAGGGGTCTCCTGTGGGCGTCCCGCTGACCGTCGGCATCGTCGGCGTCGGGAAGATCAGCGAGCAGTACCTCGCGAACCTCCCCACCTTCCCCGGTCTTCGGCTGCTCGCCGTGTCCGACCTCG
>NZ_JABTYA010000095.1:0-150 GCF_013302945.1 Streptomyces sp. 8P21H-1
CCGGTGTCGGTGACCTCGCCGAGCACGCTCGTCTCCACGTCCCACTTCGCAGTGACGGCGAGGAACGCGTCGAGCTTGTCGGGCTCGACGACCGCCATCATGCGCTCCTGCGACTCCGACATGAGGATCTCCTCCGGCGTGAGCGAGGGG
>NZ_JABTYA010000095.1:249-373 GCF_013302945.1 Streptomyces sp. 8P21H-1
AATCCCGGCTGCGCCGAGGTCCTGGATGCCCTGCACGAGGTCGTCGCGGTACAGCTCGAGGCAGCACTCGATGAGCACCTTCTCGGCGAAGGGGTCGCCGACCTGCACGGCCGGACGCTTCGTC
>NZ_JABTYA010000096.1:0-150 GCF_013302945.1 Streptomyces sp. 8P21H-1
AGGGGGAAGAGGGCCTGGACGATGGCGCTCTTCCAGCGGCCGGGACCGCTCGAGACGAGGGCGAGAGCCGCGAGCACCATGCTCGAGACCGAGAAGAGACCGATCGCGAGACCGGGACCCACGAGCCCCACGGCATAGAGGATCACGCCG
>NZ_JABTYA010000096.1:257-366 GCF_013302945.1 Streptomyces sp. 8P21H-1
ACGGCCGCAGCGGCGACGGCGGCCGCGGTGATGAGGATGATCATGGCTTGAGACTAGAGCAGTGGGCGCTGTGCGGTAACGCGTTGTTCACCCGCGGGGTACCGCGTTG
>NZ_JABTYA010000097.1:0-150 GCF_013302945.1 Streptomyces sp. 8P21H-1
CGAACAACGCCGGCGGCATCTTCGGTGACCGCACACGCACGACCGACGGCTTCGAGAAGACGCTGCAGGTGAACCACCTCGCGCCGTTCCTCCTCACGAACCTGCTCCTCGACACGCTCATCGCGAGCCGCGCGACCGTCATAGCCACGT
>NZ_JABTYA010000097.1:197-425 GCF_013302945.1 Streptomyces sp. 8P21H-1
ACGTCCTCTTCACGCGGGAGCTGCAGCGCCGCTACGGCGAGCAGGGCCTCTCGGCCGTCGCCTTCCACCCGGGAACCATCGCGACGGGCTTCGCCGCCGAGAGCACGAGCCTCATGCGGTTCGTCTACCAGACGCCGCTGCGCCACCTCCTGCTCAGCGGCCCCGAGACGGGTGCCGAACAGCTCGTCTGGCTCGCGACGACCACGCCGGGCGCCGAGTGGGAGCCCG
>NZ_JABTYA010000011.1:0-1693 GCF_013302945.1 Streptomyces sp. 8P21H-1
CGCGGCGGCGGCGAGGGTGGCTGCGAGCCCGGCGGGGCCCGCGCCGACCACCACGAGGCCGGGTCGTTCAGTCATCGTGTCCGGTCCCTTCCTGGGTGCGGATGACGTCACCGGGTTCCGCGCGCACCAGGCAGGCGCGCTGGTTGGGCCGCCCGTTGACGATCAGCAGACAGTCGAAGCACACGCCGATGCCGCAGAAGACACCGCGCGGTTCGCCCCCGTCCCGGGTCGTGCGCCAGGACACGACACCCGCCGACCACAGGGCGGCGGCGATCGTCCGGCCGGGCAGGACGGAGATCTCCCGCCCGTCGAAGGTGACCGTGAAGGAGGGTTCCGGCCGGGCCCGGACGAGTCCGGTGGGGGTGCGCGGCCTCATGGGCCCTCCTCTGGGGACGTGCCGGGAAAGGCCGGGGGCGTGCCGGGAAAGGCCGGGGACGTGCCGGGGAAGCGGTCCGGGCGGAACGGCGTGAGGTCCAGGTCCGGTGTCCGGTCCGTCAGCACCTGGGCGATCAGATGGCCGGTCCCCGTGGCGAGTCCGATCCCCGCGCCTTCGTGCCCGCACGCGTGGAAGAGGCCGGGCACGCGCGCGTCGGGCCCGACGGCGGGCAGGTGGTCGGGCAGGTACGGCCGGAAGCCCAGGTAGGCGCGCAGGGCCCGCACCCGCTCCAGGAAGGGGAACAGCAGGGTCGCCTCCGCCGCGAGCCGCCGGGTGACGGGCAGCGAGAAGGAGCGGTCGAAGCCGATCCGTTCCCGGCTGGCCCCGATCAGTACCGGCCCCGCCGCCGTGCCCTCGACCACCGGGGAGGTCTGGAGGGCCGCCGAGTCGCTGGCCACGTCGGCCACGTAGTCCGCCGCGTACACCTTGTGGCGCACCCTGGGCGGCAGTGGCTCGGTGACCAGGACGAAGCCGCGCCGGGGCAGCACCGGCAGGGACACCCCGGCCAGCGCGGCGACCTCCCCGCCCCAGGTCCCGGCGGCGTTGACCACCGCGGGCGCGTGGATGTCGCCGTGCGGGGTGCGGACACCGCGCACCGCCCCCGAGGCCGTACGCAGCACCTGCGTGACCGTCCGGCCGGTCCGCAGACGGGCACCGGCCGTGCGGGCGAGCCGGAGGAGCCGGGCGGCCGCGAGGGCCGGCATCACCTGGGCGTCCTGCGGGTAGAGGACACCGCCGGCGAGCCCCGGTGCCAGGTACGGTTCGAGGTCGTGGAGCCGGTCGGGCGCGACGGGCACGGCCTCCACCCCGGCGGCGCGCTGCGCGGCGGCGAGCCCTTCGAGCGCCGTCAGCCCTCCGGACGCGGAGGCGACGACGAGGCCGCCCTTGGCCTCGTACTCGACGGACTCCCCCACACCGGGCTCGGCGGCCAGGCCCGCCCACAGCCGGCCGGAGAGCAGCGCGAGTCCGAGTTCGGGGCCGGGCTCCTTGTCGGAGACGAGCAGGTTGCCCTCCCCGGCCCCGGTGGTGCCGCCGCCGACGGGCCCACGGTCCACCACCACGGCACGCAGCCCGGCCCGGGCGGCGTACAGAGCGCAGGCCGCCCCCACGATCCCGGCCCCGACAACAACGACATCGCAGGTCAGCGCCTTACTCACGCCAGTACTATGTCACATACCCCAACCTGGGTACAGGGCCCGCAGGCCCCTGAAGGGGCCTGCGGGCCCGAAGGGGGCTGCGGGCCCGAAGGGGGCTGCG
>NZ_JABTYA010000011.1:1751-2782 GCF_013302945.1 Streptomyces sp. 8P21H-1
GCTGTGACATTTACGGCTCCGCCGCGGGGCGCGCCCAGCCCTCACCCACCCGCACCCGACAACGCACCCACCCCTCCCCCACGCCCCCACGTCCCCCTCACCCCCGCCGCACCACAACCCACCGCGAAGGCAGCTCAATGGCGGAGCCGTCCGCACCGCGCTCCGCGGTGACGAGCGGCAACCCCCCTTCCGCCAGCACCACGAGCCCCGCGGCCCGCAGGTACCCGGGGACGGCGGCGTCGGCCACCTCCCCCGGCGCGATCCCGTGCCGGAAGACGGGCGCGAGCTTCGCCGGCGGCCCCCCGGGCTCCCGCGCGAGCCCCCGCAGCACCACCCCCGCCGCCTCGGACGGCTCGACGAGGAACGCCCGTCCCCGGTCGCCCACCAGCGTGGCGATCCCGTCGACGAGCGCCTGCCGGTCGCCCTCCTCGCACTGGTGCAGGACCCCTCGCACATAGACGTTCGCGTCGCCCAGTTCGGCATGCAGCATCTCGGCCTCGGCCCGCTCCGCCGCGTCGAACAGGCGGTAGGAGGCCTGCCCCGCCGGATCCGCCAGCCGGGCGTGGTCGAGGGCGGCGGCCGACAGATCGGCGCCGACCACCCGCGGGTACCGGTCGGCGAGGAACCGCGTCTGTGTGCCGTTGCCGCAGCCGAGGTCCACGAGGGGCAGTCCGGGCGCGGTCAGGTGCGGCTCGAACAGCGCGAGGTGGACCCGCGCGGTGACGGCGGGCGCGGCGTCCCAGAAAACGGCCCCCTGCCCGGCGGGAGCCTCACGCCAGAAGCCCTCCCAGGCATCTCTGTACCGACTGGTCACGCTCATACCGGCTCCCCGGGGTGCGGCAGCGGACCGTCGGCGGACCGCCGGAAAGTGACGGGCAGTCCGGTCTACCGCGCCCGGCGCGGGGCGACAAGCACACGGCGCACACCTTCACGGCACCTACGACACCCACGACACCCGTACGCCGCTGTGCGCCCCCGGCGCCGTGCCGTGCCGGGAGGAGGCCGTGCCAGGAGGAGGGCGGGCCGGGAGG
>NZ_JABTYA010000098.1:0-150 GCF_013302945.1 Streptomyces sp. 8P21H-1
CGTCGTGAGGGCCGGCGTGTAGAAGGGGGCATCGGGGTTGTCGTCGAAACCGGTGATCGACACGGCGCCAGGCACGGCCACACCCCGGGCCGTCAGGCCGGCGATGAGGCCGAGGGCCATCTGGTCGTTCGCCACCACGATGCCCGTCGG
>NZ_JABTYA010000098.1:268-377 GCF_013302945.1 Streptomyces sp. 8P21H-1
CGGCGACCTCCGCGAGCCGGCGATGCCCGAGCTCCACGAGGTGGTTCACCGCGAGGGCTGCGCCGTCGGCCTGACGTTCGCCGGTCTCCTCGTGGAACGACACGACGGG
>NZ_JABTYA010000099.1:0-150 GCF_013302945.1 Streptomyces sp. 8P21H-1
CCTTCGTGAGCCCGTCCGAGCAGACCACCCATCTCACGTCGGCCTCGATGGGAGCGACGAGATAGTCCGGCACCGGGTCCTCGGAGAAGCCGACGGCGCGCGTGATCACGTTGCCGTGCGGGTGCGTCTCGGCCTCGTCCGGCGTGATCG
>NZ_JABTYA010000099.1:225-334 GCF_013302945.1 Streptomyces sp. 8P21H-1
GTCTCCGATGTTGAAGACGGTCCACCCCGGCAGCCCGTCGTGCACGCCGAAGACGAGTCCCGTCACGGTCGTCCCGGTGCCGGGCGACACGTCCTCGACGGACTCGGCC
>NZ_JABTYA010000100.1:0-150 GCF_013302945.1 Streptomyces sp. 8P21H-1
GTCGGTGCCCCCGGTAGCGACTTCTTCACGGCGGAAGACGTGGAGTACGCCGTCGGCACCGGGACGCGTGCGGACTACGAGGGCGTCGAGCTCGAGCTCGCTCCCACGGAGGCCCTCACGAGCGCGGCGCAGGAGGCCGTGAACGCCTAC
>NZ_JABTYA010000100.1:218-327 GCF_013302945.1 Streptomyces sp. 8P21H-1
GGCACCTACTTCACGGCCGATGGAGGCTCCTACACCGCCGACGTGACGGGTACGACCTACGACGGCACGAAGGACACCCTGCCCTTCGGTCTCGACGGTGATTGGGGCA
>NZ_JABTYA010000101.1:0-150 GCF_013302945.1 Streptomyces sp. 8P21H-1
TCCTTCTCTACCGACGTAGATCAGCGGCCGCTGGAGGTGTAGGGCAGCAGCGCGACCTCGCGGGCGTTCTTGACCGCGATCGCGACGTCCCGCTGGTGCTGGACGCAGTTGCCGGTCACCCGACGCGCGCGGATCTTGCCGCGGTCGGAG
>NZ_JABTYA010000101.1:226-335 GCF_013302945.1 Streptomyces sp. 8P21H-1
AACTGGCAAACCTTCTTCTTCGGCTTGCGGACGACTGCCTTCGCCATTGTGGTGCTCCTCCTCAGAGCCCGGCCGCGTCAGTCAACGTCGGCCGGAATGGTTGATGATG
>NZ_JABTYA010000102.1:0-358 GCF_013302945.1 Streptomyces sp. 8P21H-1
GCTCGCCGTGATGGCGACGAGCGGACTGTACGAGCGGTCGGGCGAGTGGCTGTTCGAGATCGGGATCCCCGGGAAATCGGGCGTCTCGGGCGGCATCCTCGCGGTCGTGCCCGGGAAGGCCGGCATCGGCGTGTATTCGCCCCCTCTCGACGATGCGGGCAACAGCGTGCGCGGCCAGCGTGCCCTCGCCTACCTCTCCCGCGTCCTCGGCCTCAACCTCTTCGCATCCGCCCCGCGAGCCGGAGGCGGCTCCCGCGAGGGCGACCCGGACGCGGCCGTCGACTCGCGCACGACGAACGACTGACCGACGCCTCACACGGTCGGCGCGTCCCGCCCGTCGGCCCCCGGAAGGATGGCG
>NZ_JABTYA010000103.1:0-332 GCF_013302945.1 Streptomyces sp. 8P21H-1
AGCTTGGCGCCGCCGCTGCTGTCCTTGGCCCAACGGGGCACGAGGCCCCAGCGCAGCGTGCCGAGGTGGCGGGCGCCATCCTGCGGGTTGCGCCGGACCACCAGGGAGTCCTGCGTCGGCGCCACGTTCCAGGATGCCGGGTGGTTGGGCACCGCCCCGCCGGTCTCGAAATACTGCGCGAGACCCGCGGGGTCGCGTTGCAGAAAGAAGCGCCCGCACATGCTCAGACGCGCCGGACGTTCCAGAACGATGCCTGGCCGACCGGCATGTCCTGGAGATTGGCGCGATACGCCTGCAGCCGCCGGTATTCGCCGAGCGGCACGTAGGGCACG
>NZ_JABTYA010000104.1:0-150 GCF_013302945.1 Streptomyces sp. 8P21H-1
CCGGTGGCGACGTATCTCACGATCGATGCGGCGCAGCACGGCCTGGGCACGCGTGCGTGCGGGCCCGACGTGTGGCCGACGGAGTACCTCCGTCCGGAGACCCGCACGATCGCGCTGCGCTTCTCCTCCCCCACCGCCTGAGCCGATGGG
>NZ_JABTYA010000104.1:242-361 GCF_013302945.1 Streptomyces sp. 8P21H-1
GGCGAAGAAGCCACGGAGCGGCAGCTCGACGATGGTGCGAAGGCCTGATCGCCAGGCGGGGACGAGGGCGTCGAGGCACACGCGCTCCGGGTGCTCGGCGAGCGGCAGGCGGTGATCCT
>NZ_JABTYA010000105.1:0-150 GCF_013302945.1 Streptomyces sp. 8P21H-1
ACCAGCGCGGTGCCCTTCTTGTAGACGTAGCCGCGGTTGAGGATCGTCCCGATGATCGAGGCGTACGTCGAGGGGCGGCCGATCTCGCGCTCCTCGAGCTCCTTGATCAGCGTGGCCTCGGTGTAGCGGGCCGGCGGCTTGGTCTCGTGC
>NZ_JABTYA010000105.1:205-314 GCF_013302945.1 Streptomyces sp. 8P21H-1
GGCCGCGTTGTCGTCGGTGCCCTCCACGTAGGCCTTCAGGAACCCGTGGAAGGTGATCACCCGGCCCGAGGCGGAGAACACGACGTCCTCGCCGCTGGCGGCCTGGCCG
>NZ_JABTYA010000106.1:0-1438 GCF_013302945.1 Streptomyces sp. 8P21H-1
GGCCGCCGCCCGGCTCGCGCTCACCCTGGCCGCCCGCGCGGGGGTGCCGCCCGCCCGGCCCGAGGGACTGGGCGCCGCGGTCGCGGGCACGGTCCCCGGCCGGGCCGCCCTCCTCGCGGCGGTGGCGGTCACGGCCGCGGCGGCCGGCGCGGGCACGCTCCTCGGGCCGTACGGCGCCCTCGGCAGCGCGGCGGCCGTCGTGCTCGCCTGCGCCGCCGCGCAGGCGCTGCTGCGCCACTGCACGCGCCGCTTCGGCGGGGTGACGGGCGACGTCTTCGGCGCCCTCGAGGAGACCGCCGCGACCACGGCACTCCTCGTGTTCTGCCTCCTCCCGTAGGCGCGGACCCCCACCTGGATGAGCGGAACACGGCACCGCGCGTAGGCTCGTGCCCAGGGCTGCGAACGCCCCGGCCGACCTCACCCCTGACGGCCACAGCAACTCAACGGAAGCGAGATTTCACCACCGTGACTGCTCTCACTCTCAGCACCTCCGCGGCGCCCGGCCTGCGGGCCGACGCGATCGTCGTCGGTGTCGCCAAGGTCACCGGCTCCACGTCGGGGGACCTGGTCGTCGCCCCGGGCGCCGAGGCCGTGGACAAGGCGTTCGACGGTCGGCTCGCCGACGTTCTGGAGACCCTCGGCGCCTCGGGCGGCGAGGGCGAGGTGACGAAGCTGCCGGCGCCGTCCGGCCTCAAGTCTCCGCTCGTGCTGGCGGTCGGTCTCGGTGCCCTCCCCGAGAAGGACGCCTCCTTCTCCGCGGAGACGCTGCGCCGCGCGGGCGGCGCCGCCGCCCGCGCGCTGGCGGGCACCAAGAAGGCCGGGTTCGCCCTGCCGGTCGAGGACGCCGCGGACGCGGGCGCCGTCGGGGAGGGCGTGCTGCTCGGCGCGTACGCCTTCGACGCGTACAAGGAGATCGCGAAGAACGGGAACGGCGCCAAGAAGGGCAAGGCCCCGCTCGGCGAGGCCGTGCTGCTCGGCGCCAAGCCCCGCGACAAGGCGTTCAAGGCGGCCGTCGAGCGCGCCACGGCCGTGTCCGAGGAGCTGAACCGCGCCCGCGACCTCGTCAACACCCCGCCGAACGACCTGAACCCGGAGGCCTTCGCGGCCGTCGCGCAGGCCGCGGCCAAGGAGCACGGCATCAAGGTGCAGGTGCTCGACGAGAAGGCCCTCGCCAAGGGCGGGTACGGCGGCATCCTCGGCGTCGGCGCCGGTTCCGCGTCCGCGCCCCGGCTGGTGAAGCTGTCGTACACCTCCTCCAAGGCGAAGAAGCACCTCGCCTTCGTCGGCAAGGGCATCACCTACGACTCGGGCGGCATCTCGCTCAAGCCCGCCGGGCACAACGAGACGATGAAGTGCGACATGAGCGGCGCCGCCGCCGTGTTCGCCGCCGTCGTCGCCGCCGCCCGCCTGGACCTCCAGGTCAACGTGACCGGCTGGC
>NZ_JABTYA010000106.1:1567-4376 GCF_013302945.1 Streptomyces sp. 8P21H-1
CGGCAACCGCACGTTCGGGATCATGTCGAACGACGACGCGTTCCGCTCCGCGGTGCACGAGGCGGCCGAGGAGGTCGGCGAGCCGGCCTGGCCGATGCCGCTCCCGGACCACCTGAGGAAGGGGATGGACTCCCCCACGGCCGACATCGCCAACATGGGCGAGCGGTACGGCGGCGGCCTGGTGGCCGGGCTGTTCCTGAAGGAGTTCGTGGGCGAGGGCATCACGTGGGCGCACCTCGACATCGCCGGACCCGCCTTCAACGAGCAGGGGCCGTTCGGTTACACCCCGAAGGGTGGTACGGGGTCCGCCGTACGGACGCTGGTGCGGCTCGCCGAGCTGACCGCCTCCGGCGATCTGGGCTGACATTCCGCCCGGTGGCCCGGGTTCGTCCGGCGTACGGCGGGTGCCGGCCGAGCGTGGCTGAGCGCGTAGTTCCCCGCGCCCCTGCGGGGCGCCCCTCGCGGGCGCGGGGACGCCGTGTGATCGATCAGACGTCCCACAGCGCAGCCCGGCGTCCCGAGTGTCGGTGACAAGTGCGAAGATGGGTTCTCGGCAGGACAGGGCCCGCCAGGGCCGAAGAAGAGCGGCCGGACACCAGCCGCCGCCCGGTCACTGGAGACCGGCGCCGGCGCACATGCATGGAGGACGTGACGTGGCGAACGACGCCAGCACCGTTTTCGACCTAGTGATCCTCGGCGGTGGTAGCGGCGGCTACGCCGCGGCCCTGCGCGGAGCGCAGCTGGGCCTGGACGTCGCCCTGATCGAGAAGAACAAGCTCGGCGGCACCTGCCTGCACAACGGCTGCATCCCCACGAAGGCCCTGCTGCACGCGGGCGAGATCGCCGACCAGGCACGCGAGAGCGAGCAGTTCGGTGTCAAGGCCACCTTCGAGGGCATCGACATCGCCGCCGTCCACAAGTACAAGGACGACGTGATCAGCGGCCTCTACAAGGGCCTGCAGGGCCTGGTGGCCTCGCGCAAGGTGACGTACATCGAGGGTGAGGGCCGGCTGTCGTCCCCGACCTCCGTGGACGTCAACGGCCAGCGGGTCCAGGGCCGCCACGTGCTGCTCGCGACCGGCTCCGTGCCGAAGTCGCTGCCGGGCCTGGACATCGACGGCAACCGCATCATCTCCTCGGACCACGCGCTGACGCTGGACCGCGTCCCGCAGTCCGCGATCGTGCTGGGCGGCGGTGTCATCGGCGTCGAGTTCGCCTCGGCGTGGAAGTCCTTCGGCACCGACGTCACGATCATCGAGGGCCTCAAGCACCTCGTCCCGGTCGAGGACGAGAACAGCTCCAAGCTCCTCGAGCGCGCGTTCCGCAAGCGCGGCATCAAGTTCAACCTCGGCACGTTCTTCGAGAAGGCCGAGTACACGCAGGACGGCGTCCGCGTGACCCTCGCCGACGGCAAGACCTTCGAGGCCGAGATCCTCCTGGTCGCCATCGGCCGCGGCCCGGTCTCGGCCGGTCTCGGCTACGAGGAGCAGGGCATCGCCATGGACCGCGGCTACGTCCTGGTCGACGAGTACATGCGCACCAACGTGCCGACCGTCTCGGCCGTGGGCGACCTGGTGCCCACGCTCCAGCTCGCGCACGTCGGCTTCGCCGAGGGCATCCTGGTGGCGGAGCGCCTGGCCGGTCTCAAGACCGTCCCGATCGACTACGACGGCGTGCCCCGGGTGACGTACTGCCACCCCGAGGTCGCCTCCGTGGGCGTCACCGAGGCCAAGGCCAAGGAGATCTACGGTGCGGACAAGGTCGTCGCTCTGAAGTACAACCTCGCGGGCAACGGCAGGAGCAAGATCCTGAAGACCGCGGGCGAGATCAAGCTCGTCCAGGTCAAGGACGGTGCCGTGGTCGGCGTCCACATGGTCGGCGACCGCATGGGCGAGCAGGTGGGCGAAGCCCAGCTGATCTACAACTGGGAGGCGCTGCCCGCCGAGGTCGCGCAGCTCATCCACGCCCACCCGACGCAGAACGAGGCGATGGGCGAGGCCCACCTCGCGCTCGCCGGCAAGCCGCTGCACTCGCACGACTGACCGACCCTCGGTCACCCCACGACGCGACGACACAGACTTCCGCAATCGTAAGGAGCAACCGAAACCATGGCGGTTTCCGTAACCCTTCCGGCGCTCGGCGAGAGCGTCACCGAGGGCACCGTCACCCGCTGGCTGAAGGCCGAGGGTGAGCGCGTAGAGGCCGACGAGCCCCTGCTGGAGGTGTCGACGGACAAGGTCGACACCGAGATCCCCTCCCCCGCCGCCGGCGTGCTCGCCTCCATCAAGGTCGCCGAGGACGAGACCGTCGAGGTCGGTGCCGAGCTGGCCGTCATCGACGACGGCTCGGGCGCGTCCGCCGAGTCCGCTCCGGCCGCCGAGCCCGAGCCGGAGCAGGCCCCGGCCGCCGAGGAGCCCGCTCCGGAGCCGGCCCCGCAGGCCACCCCGTCCACCGAGACCGACGCTCCGGCGCCGGCCCCGACCGCCGAGGCCGCTTCCGGCGGCGGTGGCGCCGAGGGCACCGACGTGGTGCTCCCGGCCCTGGGCGAGTCGGTCACCGAGGGCACCGTCACCCGGTGGCTCAAGGAGGTCGGCGAGGAGGTCGCGGAGGACGAGCCGCTCCTTGAGGTCTCCACCGACAAGGTCGACACCGAGATCCCGTCGCCCGCCGCCGGCGTGCTGCTGGAGATCGTGGTCGGCGAGGACGAGACCGCCGAGGTCGGTGCCAAGCTGGCCGTCATCGGCGCTCCCGGCTCGGCTCCGTCGGCCCCCGCCGCCGAGGCTCCCGCCCCGGCCGAGGAGGCTCCGGC
>NZ_JABTYA010000107.1:0-150 GCF_013302945.1 Streptomyces sp. 8P21H-1
GCAGTACGTCCAGCTCTACGGTCCCGGCGACTACACCCCCGTCATCTGGGTCACCTACTGGGCGTTCCGCTGGATGATCGGCCTCGGCGCCGCCCACGCCCTCGTCGCCGTCGTCGGCCTCTGGCTCACCCGCAAGGGACGCACGCCGAC
>NZ_JABTYA010000107.1:219-359 GCF_013302945.1 Streptomyces sp. 8P21H-1
AGATGGGACGTCAGCCCTGGATCGTCTTCTCCCTCATGAAGACCTCCGACGCGGTGTCGCCCAACGTCTCGGGGCTCGAGGTGCTCATCTCGATCATCGCGTTCACGATCGTCTACGGCATCCTCGCCGTCGTCGAGTTC
>NZ_JABTYA010000108.1:0-341 GCF_013302945.1 Streptomyces sp. 8P21H-1
CGCACAGGTCGCAAGGCGCAGTCGCTCGCAGACAATCTGCGTGCCGCCGCCGCGAGCGCAGTCGGAAGCGCCTCGGTCGAGGAGCTCCTCTGGGGCCTCTGGGAACGAAGCCGTCTGGAGCGGCCCCTCGTCGACGCATCGAAGGGGTCGGGACTCGCCGCCGAGGAAGCGGACCGCGTCCTCGATGCCATCGTCGCGCTCTTCGCGGCGGCCCGACGCGCTGTGGAGCGGTCTCCTGGCGATGCGCCCGCACGATTCCTGGACCACCTCATGGAGTCGGACCTCCCGGAGGACACCCTGGCGCCGCGGGCGGCCGCATCGGCCGTCGTCATCACGACACC
>NZ_JABTYA010000109.1:0-434 GCF_013302945.1 Streptomyces sp. 8P21H-1
ACCAGTATCGGAAGAAGCAGCGCGAGCCCTACCAGGGCACGATCGACGATCTCGAGGACTGGCAGCTCGGCGGCGCGGAGTCGACCACGGCCACATCGAGCCGCTCGGCCGAGGCGGAGGCGATCGACCGCATGCCGGACAGCGCCGTCAAGGACGCGCTGCAGGCGATCCCCGAAGACTTCCGACTCGCGGTGTACCTGGCGGACGTGGAGGGCTTCGCGTACCAGGAGATCGCCGACATCATGAAGACCCCCATCGGAACCGTGATGAGCCGGCTGCACCGCGGCCGTCGGCTGCTGCGGGATCTGTTGGCCGATTACGCGCGGGAGCGCGGGATCGAAACGACACGCGTGAGGAGCGCACGATGAGCGACTGTGGCTGCGACAAGGCGAAAAGGGACCTCGAGGAGTTCCTCCGGAACGAGGTCTGTCGGA
>NZ_JABTYA010000110.1:0-150 GCF_013302945.1 Streptomyces sp. 8P21H-1
GGAGCACGCCTGTCGGGACCCGAAAGATGGTGAACTATGCCTGAGCGGGGCGAAGCCAGAGGAAACTCTGGTGGAGGCTCGAAGCGATACTGACGTGCAAATCGTTCGTCTGACTTGGGTATAGGGGCGAAAGACTAATCGAACCATCTA
>NZ_JABTYA010000110.1:306-416 GCF_013302945.1 Streptomyces sp. 8P21H-1
CCAAGTGGGCCATTTTTGGTAAGCAGAACTGGCGATGCGGGATGAACCGGAAGCCGGGTTACGGTGCCCAACTGCGCGCTAACCTAGAACCCACAAAGGGTGTTGGTCGA
>NZ_JABTYA010000111.1:0-340 GCF_013302945.1 Streptomyces sp. 8P21H-1
CGTGGGCGACGCGGCGCGCGTACGCGTCGCGGTCGTCCGCCGAGGCGGGGTCGAGACCGGCGGCCGCCATGCCGGCCTTCGCCCACACGGAGGAGCTCGGCTGGTCCCAGCACATGTCGAGGAAGAGGCCGTCGAGCGGGGCGAACCGGTCTATCACGGCCTGCACCTGCTCGGCGAGGAAGTCCTGGTACGGGCTCGACATGTCGAGGATCTGCCAGCCGGCGACGAAGGCGGATCCGCCCCACTTCACCTGGCGGGCGTTCTCGTCCACGACGATCCAGTCGGGGTGCAGGTCGGCGGCGTACTCGTCGCACTGCACGCTCAGGTAGATGGGCGCGCG
>NZ_JABTYA010000112.1:0-150 GCF_013302945.1 Streptomyces sp. 8P21H-1
CAGAACCTCTTCCGGGCGCGCGAGACCGGAGTGCTCGCCGCCCTCGTCCTGCTCTTCCTCCTGGGCGTCGTGCTCTCACCGAGCTTCGCCCAGCCCGGGAACCTGCTCTCCGTCGGACAGCAGATCGCCCAGATCGGCATCATGGCCGTC
>NZ_JABTYA010000112.1:320-429 GCF_013302945.1 Streptomyces sp. 8P21H-1
TCTTCCGCGGCGTCGCGCTGCTGATCTCCGATGGAGCGCCGATCTCCCTGTCGAGCGACCAGCCAGGCGTCGCCGAGTTCACCCTCCTCGGCCAGGGGCGACTCTTCGG
>NZ_JABTYA010000113.1:0-150 GCF_013302945.1 Streptomyces sp. 8P21H-1
CTCCCGATGGACGTCCTCCGTTCGCTCATCGTGTCGAGGATCGAGTTCCGTCCACTGTCCCGCGGTACGGACGACGTCTTCGCGGTGCTCGAATACACCCTGGGTGAGGACCTCAGCGAAGAGTTCCTCGTCGCCTCGATCAACCGCACC
>NZ_JABTYA010000113.1:215-382 GCF_013302945.1 Streptomyces sp. 8P21H-1
GTGGCCTCCTGTCGGAAACCGCCGGCGTCGGCGAGATGTCTGAGGGCCTCAGGCACCTCGCGACCGTGAGCGAGCATCGTCCGCGCCCACAGGCGGCCGGCGCGATACGAGGAGCGCACGAGCGGTCCGGCGAGCACCCCGGCGAAGCCGATCTGCTCGGCCTCTTC
>NZ_JABTYA010000012.1:0-656 GCF_013302945.1 Streptomyces sp. 8P21H-1
CTGCCCATCACACCCGACACCGAGGAGAACATCACGAACGCCGCGAGATCGAGGTCACGGGTCAGCTCGTGCAGGTGCCAGGCCGCGTCCACCTTCGGACGCAGGACGGCCGCCAGCCGCTCCGGCGACAGCGACGTCACCACACCGTCGTCCAGGACGCCCGCCGTGTGCACCACCGCGGTCAGCGGGTGCTCCGCCGGCACCGACGCCAGCAGATCCTCCACCGCCGAACGGTCCGTCACATCACAGGCCCGTACGTCCACCCGGGCGCCCAGGGCGGTCAGTTCCTCGCGGAAGGCGTCCACGCCCTCCGCCGCCGGACCGCTCCGGGACACGAGCAGCAGCCGGCGCACGCCGCGCGCCGTCACCAGGTGGCGGGCCAGTTCCCGGCCCAGTCCACCCGTGCCGCCCGTGACCAGCACCGTGCCGTCGGGGGACCAGCGGGCCGGCAGCCGCAGCACGATCTTGCCGATGTGCTTGGCCTGACTCATGAAGCGGAACGCCTCACGCGCCCGCCGCACGTCCCACACCCGCACCGGGAGCGGGTTCAGCGCGCCCCGCGCGAAGAGGTCCAGCAGCTCGGTCAGCAGTTCAGCGGTCCGGTCCGGCCCCGCCTCGCCGAGGTCGAAGGCGCGGTAACGGACATCGCCGACCGA
>NZ_JABTYA010000114.1:0-322 GCF_013302945.1 Streptomyces sp. 8P21H-1
CCGACGGCCGTGCCGCCGAGGGGCACCTCCGCGACGCGGGGGAGAGCGGTGCGCACACGCTCGATGCCGAGGCGCACCTGGCGGGCGTAGCCGCCGAACTCCTGACCGAGTGTGACGGGCGTGGCGTCCATGAGGTGGGTGCGGCCCGGCTTGACGGCGTCCTTCCACGCGTCGGCCTTCGCTTCGAGCGAGACGGCGAGGTGGTCGAGCGAGGGGATGAGGTCGTCGATGAGCGCGCTCGTGACCGCGATGTGGACGGAGGTGGGGAACACGTCGTTCGACGACTGCGAGCAGTTGACGTGGTCGTTCGGGTGCACGGGGG
>NZ_JABTYA010000115.1:0-756 GCF_013302945.1 Streptomyces sp. 8P21H-1
GCAGCCAGGTGCCGGACAGCCGGGCGTGGTCCGGTTCGGGCAGGGCGCGCCAGACGACACGGTAGGTCCATGCCTCCGCCGCCCCGGCGGCGTCGGCCGGGCGCGGTGCGGGCCAGTACCTGCGGCGCTGGAACGGATCGGTGGGCAGGTCGGGTGAGGGCGTGCGGGCGGGGGTGCCCGCGGTCCAGTCGACGGGCACCCCCCGTACGTGCAGGGCGGCGAGGGCCCCGGCCAGCGACTCGGCCTCGGTGCGCCCCTCGCGCAGCAGGGGTACGGCGCGGCAGTCGTCCCCGGCGGCGCGGCACTCCTCCACCAGGCCGGACAGGACGCCGGCCGGGCCGAGTTCGAGGCAACTGGTGGTGGACTCCGCGAGGAGGGTGCGGGCGCCGTCGAGGAAGCGGACGGTGGAGCGGACGTGCCGCACCCAGTACTCGGGGTCGCACAGCTCGCCGGCGGTGGCGCGCTCGCCGGTGAGGTTGGAGACGACGGGGATGCGCGGCGGCGCGTACGTCATCCGGCGTGCCACGGAACCGAACGCGTCGAGCATCGCCTCCGTGCGTACCGAGTGGAAGGCGTGGCTGACGGCGAGCTCCTTGGTGCGGCGGCCCCGCGCGCGGAAGGCCGCGGCGAGGCGCAGGACGGGCGTGCGGTCACCGGACAGGACGGTGGAGCGCGGTCCGTTGACGGCGGCGACCGAGACGCCGTCCGCGTCGGCGCCGGCGTCCGCGAGCAGCGCCCGTACCTCCTCCTCGCCGG
>NZ_JABTYA010000116.1:0-150 GCF_013302945.1 Streptomyces sp. 8P21H-1
TCACCGGCCAGGGCAACGGGCAGGGCGGGCGCGAGCACGGGCAGAAGGCCGACCAGCTGCCCGGCTACAGGTCCATCCGCGACCCCGAGGCGCGAGCTCACGTGGCCAGCGTGTGGGGCGTCGACCCCGAGTCGCTCCCGGGAGCGGGTC
>NZ_JABTYA010000116.1:248-363 GCF_013302945.1 Streptomyces sp. 8P21H-1
CCGTCCGGGCCGGTCTCGCGGAGCTCGACACTCTCGTCGTGTGCGACTTCTTCCTCTCGGAGACGGCGGCGCTCGCCGACGTCGTCCTGCCGGTCACACAGTGGGCGGAGGAGGA
>NZ_JABTYA010000117.1:0-150 GCF_013302945.1 Streptomyces sp. 8P21H-1
AGCCGAGCAGGTCGCTGTCGAACGTGTTCCACAGCTCGCGGGGACGCACGCGGGTGCCCACTTTCGGCCGGATCTCGATGAGCCCCTTGGCCGAGAGAACCTTCATGGCCTCCCGCACCGACGTGCGGCTGACGCCGTACTCCTCCACGA
>NZ_JABTYA010000117.1:166-492 GCF_013302945.1 Streptomyces sp. 8P21H-1
GAGTTGTTCTCGTTGCTCACAGAGTCGAGGCTACCCGCCGAGGTCGGAGTGCTCACGGTCGCACCATCTCCGGACTCACGAACACGGTGTCGCCGTCGACCGTGATCTCCACATCGCGGAGATAGGGATGCACCGCGGCGAGGTCCACGTCGACGCCGAGGCCGGGTGCATCCGGCACATGGACGAGACCGTCCTGGTCGGGGACGAGGTGCGTCCTCGTGATGTCCTCTGCGAGGCGTTTGGGGTGGGCCGGGTACTCGCAGATGCGATGGTCGGCGAGGCCGGCGTATGGCTGCAGCGACGCCGACAGGGCGAGGTGCGACGTG
>NZ_JABTYA010000118.1:0-150 GCF_013302945.1 Streptomyces sp. 8P21H-1
GACCGGCCCGACGTGGTCTCCACGAACACGGATGCCGGCGACCTGTCGTGGTTGCGTTCCACAGCCCCCGCCGGGGATGCACCGGTCGGCGGCGGAGCGGGACCCGAGGCCTCCGCAGCCTCCTAACATGGAGTCATGCCTTCCATCGTC
>NZ_JABTYA010000118.1:222-391 GCF_013302945.1 Streptomyces sp. 8P21H-1
TGACCGCACGTTCTACCTGCAGGTGCGCGCGAGCTCGCGGCTCGTCAGCATCGTGCTCGAGAAGGAGCAGGCCGCGGTGCTCGCCGAGAAGATCGACGAGATCCTCGACGGGCTCATGGCTTCGGGCGACGACAGCCTGAGCATCCCGGCCGACACACCCGTCGAACTC
>NZ_JABTYA010000119.1:0-975 GCF_013302945.1 Streptomyces sp. 8P21H-1
CGAGGGCCTCCGGGTGCACCCGGAGGCGATGCGCGCCCATCTGGACCTGACGCACGGCCTGATCGTCTCCGAGCGGCTGTCCGCCGAACTCGCGCCGCTGCTGGGGCGCGCCCGCGCCAAGGAGCTGCTCACCCGGGCCGCGCGGCGGGCCACCGCGGAGGACCGGCCGCTCGCGGAACTCCTCGCCGGGGAGCCCGAGCTGAAGGACAGGGGTCTGGACCTGGCGGACCTCACCGACCCCGCTCGGTACACGGGCTCCGCCGGAGCCCTCACCGACCGTGCCCTGGAGCGGCGTTGACCGGCCGCGGCGCACACGTGCCCGCGCCCGGCGGCGCGCTGCCGCACCATGTCGCCGAGGGTCCGCCCGCCGCTCCCCCGCTGCTCCTCGGCTCCTCCCTCGGTACGTCGACCGCGCTGTGGGACGGGGTCGCGCCCGAGCTCTCCGTCACGCACCGGGTCGTACGGTGGGACCTGCCGGGGCACGGCGGCTCCCCGGCCGGGCTGATCCGCCCGGGTGCCACCGTCGCCGACCTCGCCGGTCTGGTGCTGGCGCTCGCCGACTCGCTGGGCATCGGCCGGTTCTCGTACGCCGGTGTCTCGCTCGGCGGCGCGGTGGGGCTGCACCTCGCCGTCCACCACCCGGACCGGGTGGACAGGCTCGCGGTGCTCTGCTCCTCGGCGCACTTCGGCGGCGCGGAGCCGTGGCAGGAGCGGGCCGCGCTCGTCCGGGCCGAAGGGCTGGCCTCGCTGGCCGGGAGCGCGGCGTCCCGCTGGTTCACTCCCGGGTTCACCGTTCCCCGGCTGGTCGAGGACCAGCGGACGGCGGACCCGGAGGCGTACGCGGCGTGCTGTGACGCGCTGGCGGCCTTCGACCTCCGTGGGCACCTGCCGCGCGTCGGCGCCCCCACGCTGCTGGTCGCCGGGCGCGAGGACCCGGCGACCCCGCCCGCGCATCTGCGCGAGATCGCGGACGCG
>NZ_JABTYA010000120.1:0-4673 GCF_013302945.1 Streptomyces sp. 8P21H-1
GGCGGGGTACGGCCGCGGACCGGTGCGGGCTCGGACCGGTATGAGCCGGTACGGCCGCGGGCCGGTGCGGGGCCCCGCACCCCCGGCGGGGTGCGGCTCGCCCTCCGCCTGCCCTCAGCGCATCCGCGCGGTGGCGAGGGGCAGGGCCGACCAGATCACCTTGCCGCCCGACGCCGTGTGCTCCACGTCGCACACCCCGCCCGCCTCGTGCGTGATCTCCCGGACCAGCAGGAGGCCGCGTCCACCGGTCCGGCCGTGGTCGGTCTCCAGGGCCGTCGGCCGGTAGGGGTGGTTGTCCTCGACGGAGACCCGTACCCACTCGGCGCCGACGGCGACCTCGACGGCGAGCGTCGGGGAGAGCACCGCCGCGTGCCGGACCGCGTTGGTCACCAGCTCGGAGACGATCAGCAGCAGCCCCTGGACGATGTCGTCCGGGACGGGTACGCCCTGGCGGGCCAGCAGGTCACGGACCGCGTGCCGGGCCTGCGGCACCGAGGCTTCGACGGCGGGGGCGGTGAACCGCCAGACCCCCTCGTACGGCAGTGGGCCGGGTGGTCTCCTCTCGGAGGGCGGCTCCCCGCCGTCCTCAGGACGGAGGCCCGGCCCCCGCCCCTGGTCGTCCATCGTCCGGTCGCCGCCCTTGCGCTCGATTGTCACCACACGTCGAGTGTTGGTAACGCGCTGGTCCATACCGGATAACTGAGCAGAAGTCAGCGGATATCGCCGGTTTTTGATCGCTCACGAAAAACATCGTCAACTGAGCGGCGACCCATGTCCGTCTTGTGTCGATTCCGGAACTCTTCCGGTTGTACGGGTTTGGTCCGCGACGAGACTCACGATGTGCCGGCCGCCGTACCCGGTCGCCACCAGGCCGAGCCCGTCGAAGAGCAGCGCGAGCGAGAAGAACGTGCCGATGGCGTACTTGCTGCTGCTCGGCCAGGACGCGAGCACGAGGATGCCGAGCAGCAGGCCGAAGGCCCCCTGGACGAGGGACCAGCCGAACTGCGGGCCGCGCACCACCAGGCTGCCCACCAGCCGGAAGACCCCGCCGGTCAGGAAGAGCAGCGCGGCGAACATGGTCAGCGCCTCGGCGGCCGCCCCGGGCTTGGTGACGACCACGATGCCGGCCGCGATGTTCAGGGCCGCCACCACGACCCCGAGCCAGAAGAAGTTGGAGGCGCGGGCCTGCACCGCGTGCAGCAGGCCGACCACGCCGCCGATCAGCAGCAGCCAGCCGAACAGCAGCATCGAGGTCAGCGTGGCGAATCCCGTGTAGAGGAGCCCCACCAGGCCGGCGAGCACCAGGATCACCCCGAGCGCGGCGAGCCAGCCGAAGCTGCGGCTGAGCTTCGCGGTCCCGTCCTCCGGCGTGGCCGCTGCGGGCTCCGCTGCTGACTTCTCTGCGGACCTGTCTGCGGATCTGAGCCTGAACCTGGCCATCAGCGCCTCCTCGGACCTGCGTGCCTGCCCTCGGTGCCCTCACGCCTACCCGCCCCCTTCTTGATCGTACGTTCGCGCGGGACGGATAGCATCCGGCCATGGAGCCGCAGCTGCTGCACAGCGTCGCCGACGGGGTCGCCACCGTCGTCATCCACCATCCGGCGAAGCGCAACGCCATGACGGCGGACATGTGGCGGGCGCTGCCTCCCCTGCTCGACGCGCTGGCCGCCGACCCGGCCGTCCGGGTGCTGGTGCTCACCGGGGAGGGCGGGACGTTCTGCGCCGGCGCCGACATCTCCTCGCTGCGGGGCTCGGCCGTGGAGGCGCAGGGCCTCGCCGTGGGGGCGGAGGAGGCGCTCGCCGCGTTCCCGAAGCCGACGCTGGCCGCCGTACGCGGCCACTGCGTGGGCGGCGGGTGCCAGCTCGCGGCGGCGTGCGACCTGCGCTTCGCGGACGAGGGGGCGTCCTTCGGGATCACCCCGGCGAAGCTGGGGATCGTCTACGCGGCCTCCTCCACCCGGCGCCTGGTGTCCCTGGTCGGCCCGGCCACCGCCAAGTACCTGCTGTTCTCGGGCGAGTTGATCGGCGCGGAACGCGCGCTGCGCACCGGTCTGGTGGACGAGGTGCTGCCGGCCGGCGACCTGGACGGGCGGGTCGCGGAGTTCGGGCGGATCCTGGTGTCCCGCTCGCAGCTGACGCAGGCCGCGGCGAAGGAGTTCGCCGACGGCCGCACCGACCGCGACGCCTACTGGGCCCGGCAGGCGCGGGACGCCGGAGACACCGCGGAGGGGGTTGCCGCCTTCCTGGAGCGCCGGCCGGCCGACTTCACCTGGACGGCGCCGGCCGCCCGGAGGGGATGAGGAGGCCGGCGGCCCTTGATCCCCCGTTGTCGGTGCCACCTGCCACAATTGCCGCGCAACCTCAGTGAAGAAGGCGGTACGGGAATCGTGACCACAGAGCTGCCACCCCTCGCAGGGTCCATCGAAGGCAGGATCGCCGAGGAACTCGGCGTACGGGAGCGGCAGGTCAAGGCGGCCGTCGACTTGCTCGACGGCGGTTCGACGGTGCCCTTCATCGCCCGCTACCGCAAGGAAGCGACCGAGATGCTCGACGACGCGCAGCTGCGCACGCTCGAGGAGCGGCTGCGCTACCTGCGGGAGCTGGAGGAGCGGCGCTCGGCGGTCCTCGACTCGGTGCGCGAGCAGGGCAAGCTCACCGATGAACTGGCGGCGCGGATCCGGGCCGCGGAGACCAAGGCGCGGCTGGAGGACATCTACCTGCCGTTCAAGCCGAAGCGGCGCACGAAGGCGCAGATCGCGCGGGAGGCGGGCCTGGAGCCGCTCGCCGACGGGCTCCTCGGGGACCCGTCCGTCGATCCGGCCGCCGCGGCCGCGGCCTTCGTCGACGCCGGCAAGGGCGTCGCCGACCCGCAGGCCGCCCTGGACGGCGCCCGCGCGATCCTCACCGAGCGGTTCTCCGAGGACGCCGACCTGATCGGCGAGTTGCGCGAGCGCATGTGGACGCGCGGGCGGCTGGCCGCCCGGGTGAAGGAGGGCAAGGAGGAGGCGGGCGCCAAGTTCGCCGACTACTTCGACTTCGCCGAGCCCTTCAAGGACCTGCCCTCGCACCGGATCCTCGCCATGCTGCGCGGTGAGAAGGAGGAGGTCCTGGACCTCGTCCTGGAGCCCGAGGAGCCCTCGGAGCAGCCCGGCCCGTCCTCGTACGAGGGAATCGTCGCGCAGCGCTTCGGCATCGCCGACCGCGGCCGTCCCGCCGACAAGTGGCTGACGGACACGGTCCGCTGGGCCTGGCGCACCCGGCTGCTCGTCCACCTCGGCATCGACCTGCGGCTGCGCCTGCGCACGGCCGCCGAGGACGAGGCCGTCGACGTCTTCGCGGCCAACCTGCGCGACCTGCTGCTGGCCGCCCCGGCGGGCACGCGCACGACGCTGGGCCTCGACCCCGGCTTCCGCACGGGGGTGAAGGTGGCCGTGGTCGACGCGACCGGCAAGGCCGTCGCCACGGACGTCATCCACCCGCACGTCCCGGCGAACAGGTGGGACGAGGCCATCGCGAAGCTCGCCCGCCTCGCGAAGGAGCACGAGGTCGAGCTGATCGCGATCGGCAACGGCACGGCGTCCCGCGAGACGGACAGGCTCGCCGGCGAACTGATCGCGAAGCACCCGGAGCTGAACCTCACCAAGGTGATGGTGTCCGAGGCGGGGGCGTCCGTGTACTCGGCGTCGGCGTTCGCGTCGCAGGAACTGCCCGGCATGGACGTGTCGCTGCGCGGCGCCGTCTCCATCGCGCGACGGCTCCAGGACCCGCTCGCCGAGCTGGTGAAGATCGACCCCAAGTCGATCGGTGTCGGCCAGTACCAGCACGACCTGTCCGAGGTGAAGCTCTCGCGCTCCCTCGACGCGGTCGTCGAGGACTGTGTGAACGGTGTCGGCGTGGACGTGAACACGGCGTCGACGCCGCTGCTCGCCCGGGTCTCCGGCATCACCTCCGGACTCGCCGAGAACATCGTGGCGCACCGCGACGCCAACGGCCCGTTCACGTCGCGCACGGCGCTGAAGAAGGTGCCGCGGCTCGGCCCGAAGGCGTACGAGCAGTGTGCGGGCTTCCTGCGGATCCGCGGCGGCGACGACCCGCTGGACGCGTCGTCCGTGCACCCCGAGGCATACCCCGTGGTGCGCCGGATGGTGAAGACCGCGGGGAGCGGGGTCGGCTCGCTGATCGGCAACACGACGGTGCTGCGCTCGCTGCGGCCGGCCGACTTCGTCGACGAGAAGTTCGGTCTGCCGACGGTGACGGACATCCTGCGGGAGCTGGAGAAGCCGGGGCGCGACCCGCGGCCCGCCTTCAGGACCGCCACCTTCAAGGAGGGCGTCGAGAAGATCGCCGACCTGGAGCCGGGGATGGTCCTCGAAGGGGTCGTCACGAACGTGGCCGCCTTCGGCGCCTTCGTGGACGTCGGTGTGCACCAGGACGGTCTGGTGCACGTGTCGGCGATGTCGAAGACGTTCGTCAAGGACCCCCGGGACGTGGTGAAGTCCGGGGACATCGTGCGGGTGAAGGTGCTGGAGGTCGACATTCCGCGCAAGCGGATCTCGTTGAGCCTGCGGCTGGACGACGATGCCTCGTCGGCGGGGCAGGAGGGCGGCGGTGGCTCCGGGCGCCCCCAGCGCGGTGGCGGGCGGCCGCGGCCGCCTCAGCAGCGGGGCCGTTCC
>NZ_JABTYA010000121.1:0-1258 GCF_013302945.1 Streptomyces sp. 8P21H-1
ACCGTCACCGCCGGGCCCTCGAAGCCGAACGTGTAGGACACACGGCCGGACGCGATGCTGGGCGCGCTGCCGTTGCTGCGGAAGCCTTCGTACTGCTCGTCGGCGAGCATGTTGCCGTAGTCGTTGTACATGACGCCGGCGAAGACACCGGTCTGGCTGCCACGCAGCGACACCGGATCGATCCCGGAACGCTCGATGGCCTCCCACGTCGTCTCCAGCAGCAACCGCTGCTGCGCGTCCGTGGCCACCGCCTCACGCGGACTCATCCCGAAGAACTCGGGGTCGAAGGCACCGGCCTCGTGGAGGAAGCCGCCGGCCTTGGTGTAGGTGGTGCCGGATGCCTCACGGTCCGGGTTGTAGAGGGTGTCGATGTCCCAGCCGCGGTTCACGGGGAACTCGGTGACGGCGTCCACACCTTCGGAGACGACCCGCCACAGGTCCTCGGGCGAGGACACCCCACCCGGATAACGGCACGCCATCCCCACGATGACCACCGGATCGTCCGCCACCGACGGCAGCACCGCCACCGGCACCACCGGCGCCGACTCCACCGCACCGAACAGCTCGTCCAGCAGGTACCCCACCAGCGCATGCGCCGTCGGGTAGTCGAAGACGACGGTCGCGGACAGTCGCAGACCCGTCGCCTTGCCCAGCCGGTTGCGCAGCTCCACCGCGGTCAGCGAGTCGAAGCCCAGGTCCTGGAAGGTTCGGTCGGGGTTGACGGTCTGCGCGCCCGCGTGGCCGAGGACCACCGCGATCTGGCCGCGCACCAGGTCCAGCAGCACCTCACGCCGCTCCTCGGCGCCCAGCCCTTCCAGACGCTGCACCAGACCCGCCGTCGCCGCCGACCCACCGGCCGCCGAACGACGGGTACGGCGGCGGACCAGTCCGAGCGTCATGGGGTGCGGGTCGGCTTGCTCGCGCAGCGATGCCAGGTCGAGCCGTACGGGCAGGACCACCGGCTCGCCGGAGGCAAGGGCGGCGTCGAACAGTGCCGTGCCCTGCTCAGGGGTCAGTTCGGGCATGCCCGCCCGGGCGATGCGGTGCACATCGGTGTCGGAGAGGGTGCCGATCATGCCGGCGTCCTGGGTCCACGGGCCCCAGGCCAGGGAGGTGGCAGGCAGGCCCAGGGAGCGGCGGTGGACGGCCAGGGCGTCGAGGAAGGTGTTGCCCGCCGCGTAGTTGGCCTGGCCGGGGCCTCCGAGGATGCCGGACATCGAGGAGAAGAGGACGAAGGCGTCCAGGTCGAGGTCCTTGG
>NZ_JABTYA010000122.1:0-153 GCF_013302945.1 Streptomyces sp. 8P21H-1
GGGCTCCGGCCACCGGCCGGCCCGGACGCCGGGGTCCCGGACGTCGACGCGCTGGACGAGGCGGAACTGGACGCGCTGCTGGCGCGCCACGCCGGATCCGGCCCCCTGCCCACCGCCGCCCACCGACCCGCCGAGGAGACATGAACGCGGGGG
>NZ_JABTYA010000122.1:215-537 GCF_013302945.1 Streptomyces sp. 8P21H-1
GGCCAAGCGCGAGCGGCTGAGGGTCCTGCTGCACGGCACCTCGGGCGACACGGCGGTGGCCCTCACCCCGGAGCAGCGCGGACTGCTCTTCCTGCACCGCCTGGATCCCGGCTCGGGGGCGTACGACATCCCGCTGGCGGTCGCGTTGCGCGGACCGCTCGACACAGACCGGCTGGCGGGTGCCTTCGACGACCTGATGGCCCGTCACCCGGTGCTCGCGGCCCGCGTGGAGGACCGGCCGGGCGGACCGGTGCTGACCCCAGCCGCACCGGCGCCGCGCCTTCGGCTCCGGGACACGGCCACCGGGGACGCCGCCCCGCCG
>NZ_JABTYA010000013.1:0-587 GCF_013302945.1 Streptomyces sp. 8P21H-1
TCGTAGATTCCGTAGGGGATCGCCTTTCCCGGCCCTTGCCGATCCAGGAAATCGTGGGTCTTGACCCGCGCCGGTTCACCGGACGGCCGCCACTGGCGGCCTGTGTTCTTGTAGTCGCCGATCAGTTCCTTCTTCTTCGCGTCCACGCTGATCACCGGCTGGCCGTCGGCCATGTGTTCTTTGGCCTGCTCGTTGATGTAGCGGAACTGGGCGTCGCGGTCAGGGTGCTGCTTGCCCTCGAGGGTCTTGGCGCCGGCCTGCAGGCTGAAGCCTTCCTCGCGCAGCAGGACACCGACGGTATCCGCACCAACTCGGTGTCCTTGCCGGGTCAGCTCCGCCGCCAGGCTCCTGGTCGACTTCACCGTCCAGCGCAGCGGCGACATCGGATCACCACGCTCATCGGGCTCCACCAGAGCCAGCAGAGCGGGCCGCAGCCCGGGGTCAAGATCTGCGGTCCTCTTGCGACCTCCGCCAGACCTGCGTACCCGGCCCAAAGGGCCTTCGCCGGATTCCAGCTCGGCCACACCTTTACGGACCGTTGTCTCACTGACCTCAGCCGCCCGGGCCACCGCCCGGATGCCTCCATG
>NZ_JABTYA010000013.1:634-2433 GCF_013302945.1 Streptomyces sp. 8P21H-1
TACACCCATACCAGATCAACGACCTGAACCACACAAAGCAACACCTTATTCTCCGGCAGGCCCTTAAAGGGCGTTTGAGTTGGTGAGTCGGCAGGAGCTGATGAGGGCTGCGGCGATGCCGACGAAGGAGAGGAAGTGTTCGGCCTTGCGCTCGTAGCGGCGGTGCAGGCGTCGGCAGCTGGCGAGCCAGGGCACTCGGTCCGACAGCCGGATCAGCGACCGTACGCCATCATGATCTGTGGGCGGCATGCTGGCCATGCCGGTGTGCGCACCTTGGTCTGGCTCAGTCCCGTCCGCTGAACGCCAGCCGGACACCTAAGCCAATCATCACAACGCCCGACGCACCACCGAGCCACGACAGTCGACGCGGTGACCGGGCAAGCCAATTGCGGGCTGTTCCGGCGAGGAGGCCCCAAGTGGCATCGGACACCAAGGCGATCAGTACACAGATCAGGCCCAGCAGCAACAGCTGCAGCTGGGTGTTTCCCGTCGCAGGGTCGACGAACTGGGGCAGCACCGCACCGAAGATCAGCAGGCCCTTGGGGTTGCTCACCCCAACGATGAAGCCCTCTCGGAAGACCCGACCCGGACGGCTCACCTCTGAAGTGGTCCGCTCCTCCACCATCCACAGCTTGCGATGTCGCCAGGCCTGAACACCGAGGTGGATGAGATAGAGAGCGCCGGCGAACTTCAGGATCGAAAACACCAGGAAGGAACGGGCGAGTACCTCCCCCAGCCCGAACGCCACGAGTGCTACTTGGATGAGCAGCCCAGCCTCGTTTCCCACCGCCGTTGACACGGCAGCCCGCCGACCCAGCGCCACCCCCCGGCTCACCACGAACAGGACGCTCGGCCCCGGCACAGCGATCAACACGGTCACCACGGTCACGAAGACAGTTAGGCGCTCTAATCCGATCACTAGCACAGGCTACGCGCCACGACTCCAACGCCCCGCCGTTTCCTCGAACTCGTGCACCTGAAGCCCCGTTTCATGTGGTGAGTCGGCGGCAGCCGGCGAGCCAGGACGCTGTCCTCTCGACGACCCAGCGGTGGCGGCCCAGCCGTTGTGGGATTCGATGCCTTTACGGGCGATGCGGTGGCGGATGCCCCGCTTGTGAAGCCATCGGCGCAGGTGGTCGTAGTCGTAGCCCTTGTCGGCGTGGAGCTTGGCCGGTCGCTGGCGGCGTGGGCCGCGCCGGGAGCGGATCGGCGGGATGCCCTGCACCAGCGGCTTCAGTCCGAGGCTGTCGTGCATGTTGGCGCCGGAGATGCCCAGCGACAGAGGTAGACCGTTCCGGTCCGTGATCAGATGGATCTTCGATCCGTTCTTGCCGCGGTCGGTCGGATTCGGTCCGGTCAGTGGCCCCCTTTTGCGGCCCTGAGACTGACGGAGTCGATGGCGCACTGCGACCAGTCCAGCTCGCCGCGGGCTCCGAGCTCGTCCAGGACGATGCGGTGCAGCCGGGCCCAGACCCGGTCCTGGCTCCACCGGGCGAAACGCCGGTAGACCGTCGGCCAGGCCGGGCCGAACACCGGGGGCAACTGCCGCCAGGTGCACCCCGAGGTGGCTACGAAGATGATCGCCGCCAGGCATTCACGGTCACCCGCCCGCCGTCGGCCGCCGCCCTGCGGACGTATGGCCTCCGTCGACGGAACCACGCGCCGGAACAGCGTCCATAACGCATCCGGCACCAGCCGCTCAATCAGATCCGTCATGCACGGCCCAACGAACGATCACGCCAAAGGAAACACCCTCTTAGAGGTCGTTTTCATCTATAGCGTTCGCTTATCGGGCGTTT
>NZ_JABTYA010000123.1:0-446 GCF_013302945.1 Streptomyces sp. 8P21H-1
CGACGCCGCCGCCCTCGTCGACACCGTCGGCGAGACCCGCGCCGCCGTCGTCGCCGTCGACCTGCCCAGCGGCGTCGAGGCCGACACCGGCGAGGTGCACGGCGCCGCCGTGCGCGCCGACCTGACCGTCACCTTCGGAACCCACAAACCGGGCCTGCTCGTCGACCCGGCACGCGAGTACGCGGGCTCCGTACGGCTCGTCGACATCGGCCTCGCCCTGCCCGGCGAAGCCGAACTGGAGGCGCTCCAGCACGCCGACGTGGCCGCGCTGCTGCCCGTACCCGGCGCGGAGAGCGACAAGTACCGGCGCGGCGTCGTCGGCATCGCGGCCGGCTCCGCCCGCTACCCCGGCGCGGCCGTCCTGGCCGTCGCCGGAGCCCTGCGGGGCGGCGCCGGCGCCGTACGGTACGTCGGGCCCGCCGGGGACGCGGTGCTCGCCCGCTTCC
>NZ_JABTYA010000124.1:0-378 GCF_013302945.1 Streptomyces sp. 8P21H-1
CGGCGGCTCGCGGAGGCCGAGTATCGGGTCGTGCACTGGACCGAGGTCGACGACCGGGGCGGACACTTCGCGGCGATGGAGGAGCCCGAGATGCTGGCCCACGACATCCGCACCTTCCTCGACGGACTGGACTGAGGCCCTCTGTGCAGCGATCCACAGACCGCGGGAACGACGAAGGCCGGCCCCATCGGGACCGGCCTTCGTGACGTTCGCGAGGTGGTGACTACCAGCTCGACTTGGTGATGCCGGGCAGCTCGCCTCGGTGCGCCATGTCGCGGAAACGCACACGCGAGATGCCGAACTTCGAGAGGTGGCCACGGGGGCGACCGTCGATCGCGTCGCGGTTGCGGAGGCGGACCGGCGATGCGTTGCGCGGCA
>NZ_JABTYA010000125.1:0-450 GCF_013302945.1 Streptomyces sp. 8P21H-1
ACGCGCTGCACGTCGGCGGACGCGCCGTCGGTCGCCGGGGCGCCGCCGCAGCCGACCGGACCGACCAGACCGGCCAGCGACAGCCCCACGACCCATTTCGGCGCACGCCCACGACCGGCCACGATCCTGATCGTACGGTGTCGGGCCCGGTGGGTCAGGGGCGCGTCACGGCCGAGACGGGCATCATGCCCACCGGGTCGTAGCGCACGGGGGCGCCGGGGTAGGGGGCGTGGACCACCTGGCCGTTGCCCACGTACATCCCGACGTGGCTGGCGTCGTCCCGGTAGGTGACGAGGTCCCCGGGCTGCGCCTGCGCGAGCGGCACCCGCCGCCCGGCGTGCGCCTGGGCCTGCGAGGTGCGCGGCAGACCGACGCCGGCCTGCGCGTACGACCACTGGGTGAGGCCCGAGCAGTCGAAGGTGGCGGGTCCGCTGGCGCCCCAGACGTACG
>NZ_JABTYA010000126.1:0-1123 GCF_013302945.1 Streptomyces sp. 8P21H-1
CCGAGGGCACAGGGCCGCGCGTCCCGGCCGCTCTCCGCGGCGGCCCGCTCCAGGACGAGGTCGCGGACCGCGGCCGCGAACCTCGGGTCGGCGCCCACGGTGGCGGAGCGGCGCACCGGCAGCCCCAGCTCCCCGGCCTTCGCGGCGGCCTCCGTGTCGAGGTCGTACAGGACCTCCATGTGGTCCGAGACGAACCCGATGGGCACCATGACGACGGCCGGGACGCCGGCTGCGTGCCGCTCCTCCAGGTGGTCGCAGATGTCCGGCTCCAGCCACGGGATGTGCGGGGCTCCGGAGCGCGACTGGTAGACGAGCCGCCAGGGGTGGTCGGTGCCGGTCCGCTCGCGCACCGCGTCGGCGACGATCCGGGCGACGTCCAGGTGCTGGCGCACGTACGCCCCGCCGTCGCCGTGCGCCTCGACGGGGCCCGAGGTGTCCGCCGAGGCGGTCGGGATCGAGTGCGTCGTGAAGGCGAGGTGCGCGTCCGCGCGGACGTCCTCGGGCAGGTCGGCGAGGGACGTGAGCACGCCCTCGACCACCGGCTCGACGAAGCCCGGGTGGTTGAAGTAGTGCCGGAGCTTGTCGATCCTGGGCAGCTCCAGGCCCTCGCCCTCCAGGGTCGCCAGGGCGTCGGCGAGGTTCTCGCGGTACTGGCGGCAGCCCGAGTAGGAGGCGTACGCGCTGGTGGCGAGGACCAGGACGCGGCGGCGGCCGTCGGTGATCATCTCGCGCAGGGTGTCGGTCAGGTACGGGCCCCAGTTCCGGTTGCCCCAGTACACGGGCAGGTCGAGGCCGTGCTCCGCGAAGTCCTTGCGGAGGGCGTCCAGCAGGGCGCGGTTCTGGTCGTTGATCGGGCTGACCCCGCCGAACAGGAAGTAGTGCTGCCCCACTTCCTTGAGGCGTTCCTTGGGGATGCCCCGGCCGCGCGTCACGTTCTCCAGGAACGGGACCACGTCGTCGGGGCCCTCGGGGCCGCCGAACGAGAGCAGGAGCAGGGCGTCGTAGGGGGTGGCATCGAGCGCGTCTCGCATGCCTCGATCCTGCCACCCGCCCCCGGCGGCCGGGCACCGGCCGGGGCCGGACGGCGGCCGGGGCCGGACGGCGGCCGGGGCCGGACGGCGGC
>NZ_JABTYA010000127.1:0-1265 GCF_013302945.1 Streptomyces sp. 8P21H-1
CGACGCCCAGGCGCTCGGCGACGCCGGGGCGGTAGCCCTCGACGAGGACGTCGGCGCGCTCGGCGAGGCCGAGGACCCGCTCGGCGCCGCCGGGTGCCTTGAGGTCGACGACCACCGAGCGCTTGTTGCGGTTGGTGAGGTCGTGGGCGGGATCGATCGCGAGACCCGCACCGTCCGGCCGGTCCACGCGCACGACGTCCGCGCCCAGGTCGGCCAGCAGCATGGCGGCGAACGGGCCCGGCCCGATGCCCGCGAGCTCGACCACGCGCACCCCGGCCAGTGGACCGTGCCCCGCTGTTCCCGCCGCTGCCATCGAGCCCCCAGCACTGTGACACAACTGATGTAACATCAGTGATGTTAAGAACGTGTTCCACTTCGCACAAGCCCTCGGCCGGCAGGCGCTCGGCCGATCGCGGGGGCTCCGCTCCGCCTCCTTCCGCCTCACGCTAGCCTCGGCCACCCGCAACGGCGCGGGACGGACGGCTGAGAGGTGCCATGAGCAGGCAGGACAGGACGGAGCGCGCGTACGACATCGTGCTCTTCGGGGCCACGGGGTTCGTCGGGACGCTCACCGCGGAGTACCTCACAGCCCACGCCCCCCGGGGGCTGCGCTGGGCGGTCGCGGCCCGCGACACCGCGAAGCTGGAACGGCTGCGGGAGCGGCTGGCGCAGATCGACCCGGCCTGCGCCGGGCCGCCCGTCCTGCGGGCCGACGTCACCGATCCGGCCTCCCTGCGGGAGCTCGCGGACCAGGCGTGCGTGGTGGCCACGACCGTCGGCCCCTACCTGGAGTACGGCGAGGACCTGGTCGCCGCCTGCGCGGACGCCGGCACCGACTACCTGGACCTCTGCGGCGAGCCCGAGTTCGTGGACCTCATGTACGTACGCCACGACGCACGCGCGCGGGAGACCGGTGCCCGGCTGGTGCACGCCGCCGGCTTCGACTCGGTCCCCCACGACCTGGGCGCCTACTACACCGTGCGGCAGCTCCCCGAGGGGGTGCCGCTGACCGTGGACGGGTTCGTGCGGGTCGGGGCGATGTTCTCGGGCGGCACCTTCGCCTCCGCCCTCAACCAGTTCGCGCGCGGACGGCGGCTGCTCGCCGCCGCACGCGACCGCGAGCGGCACGAGCCGCGGCTGGTGGGACGCCGGGTGCACGCTTCGCCGGGCGCCCCGCGCTACGCCGGGGAGGTCGGCGCGTGGGCGCTGCCGCTGCCCACCGTCGACGCGCGGATCGTACGGGGCTCCGCGCGGGCGCTGGAACG
>NZ_JABTYA010000128.1:0-428 GCF_013302945.1 Streptomyces sp. 8P21H-1
GCGATGACCTTCATGGCCTCGGCATGGACGTCGCGGAAGACGATCCCGGGGCGGACGATCGCGAGGGCGGCGTCGGCCGCCTCGCGGACTGCCTCGTAGACGCGGCGCTGCACGGGGGAGAACGTGCCGTTCACGGGGAGGGTCCTGGTGATGTCGGCCGTGTAGAGGCTGTCGACCTCCACCCCGGCATCGACGAGGATCATGTCTCCCGTCGACACCGAACCGTCGTTCCGGGTCCAGTGCAGGATGCAGGCGTGCGGTCCCGATGCGGCGATCGTGTCGTAGCCCACGGCGTTCCCGTCGAGTCGTGCGCGGGTGTAGAACACGCCCTCGACGATGCGCTCTCCGCGGGTCTGGTCGGCGATCCGTGGGAGTTCCGCGACGATGTCGTCGAAACCACGCCGCGTCGCGTCGACCGCGGAACGGAG
>NZ_JABTYA010000129.1:0-3840 GCF_013302945.1 Streptomyces sp. 8P21H-1
CCGAGGGCGGGTGCGGCCCGAGGGCGGGTGCGGCCCGAGGGGGTTGAGCGCGCAGTTCCCCGCGCCCCTGGGGTGCGGGCGTGCGGGGAACCTTGTGGGGAACCCTCGTCGGGCCGCGGACGGAGAACCGGCTCCCTCGCCCGCGCTCAGTTCTTGTTCAGTGAGCGGGTGACGCCCGCGACCACGGCCGTGGT
Organism: Streptomyces sp. 8P21H-1; assembly: GCF_013302945.1. Taxonomy (NCBI): domain Bacteria; kingdom Bacillati; phylum Actinomycetota; class Actinomycetes; order Kitasatosporales; family Streptomycetaceae; genus Streptomyces; species Streptomyces sp. 8P21H-1. The sequence goes on from NZ_JABTYA010000129.1 coordinate 195, forward strand.
CAGCAGCCAGCCCGCGGCGATCAGCGCGTACGAGAGCGCCATGGGGCCGTCGTCCCGCCAGTGCCAGGCCCCTCGCTGGCCGAGACCGCCGATGGGGATCAGCAGGTCCAGCGTGTAGGCCAGGGCGCTGAACGGAGGCCCCTCGCCCTGCTTGCTGGCCGTGGGCGTGGCGGACCTGAAGACCAGTGTCCCGGCGAGCGACAGCAGGAGCAGCCAGCCGCCCGCCCGCCAGGGCCGGTAGCCGTAGCCGACCGTGGCGTCGAAGACGTGGCCCCAGCACCGGGCGACGGGGTGGAGCGTGCCGCGCCGGTGGCGCTGTTTCGCCAGCAGCACGAGGCGGGCGTCGTCGTCGTGGCCGATCTGGCGGTACCAGCCGGCGAGCTGCTCGTACGGCTGCGGGCTGTAGCCGGGCGAACGGCGGATCCACGCGATCCGGCGGGACACGCCGGCACGGGCACCGGCATCGGCACCGGTTCCCGTGGGGAGCACGTCGTCCGCGTGCAGGGAGGCGTAGGCGAGCCCCTCCAGCCGCAGGCGCGCGGTCCGGCCCGCCTCGTTGTCGCGCAGGACCTCGACGCGCGCACTGCGCAGGTCGACACCGCCGGGCGGGGCGACCGCGGGCGTGAGGTCCAGCTCGGCCGCCTGTACGCGGGCGAGGTCCAGGGCGGCGCCCGGATCGCCCAGGACGGCGCCCCGCAGCGACAACCGGTTGGTGATGTGCGCGCCGCGCAGCCGGACGGCGCCGGTGGCGCCGAATCCCTCGGTCATCTCCAGGGTCGTCATGGTGGCGTTGTCCGCGAGCAGCGCCTCGCCCCGCGGGTTCTCCAGCCGCGCTCCGTCCAGGAACAGGCCGCCGGACAGCTGCGCGCCCAGCAGCCGCAGCCCGCCCCTCGCCGTCAGACGGCGGCCGAAGACCGCACCCTCCATGACGAGTCCGCCGGCGAACAGGGCCCACCCGCTGTCGGCGGACAGGGTGGCCTCGCTCAGTACCAGTTCTCCGGAGATGTGCGTGTTGATGAGCGTGAGCCGGGAGCCCGCCACGGTCGTCCCGTGCAGATTGAGCCTCCCCTCGATCCGGGCCATCGACGCGTCGATGCCCGGGACCCAGCACTCGGCCAGCCGGATCGAGCGCGTGGTGCAGCCGCGCAGTCCCACCGGTTCCTCCAGACGGCAGGACCGGAGCCGGATCGTCTGGGCGATGTCCGCGCCCGCCAGATCGAGCGTGCCGACCACGCGTGCGCCCGCCAGGCGGAGTGCGGCGAGCGCGCCCGGCGGGGCGGGGTTGGCCCCCAGCAGCAGCGCCGCCAGCACCTCCGCCCGGACCGTTCGCTCCGGCCCCCACCCCTGCCCCTGCCGGGCGTCGTCCGCCTCGGGGACTCCGCTGCGCAGGTCCACGAGGCGGCCCTCGGGAAAGGCGTCCCAGACGGCACGTTCCGGCTGTGTCAGATCGTCGTACTGGAGCACTCCGGAAGGCTATCCGGGCGGTGGTGCCGGAAACCGCCACCGGGCGGACTGCCCGGTGGCCGGATCGCCCGGTGGCCGGATCGCCCGGTGGCCGGACCACCGGTGGCCGGACCACTGACGGGCAGATCGCCGACGGGCGGACCACTGGCGGGCGCCGGTCGGAGCGGGCACAATCTCTGACTGGGTCAGCGATCCACGTCCCGAGACAGGGGTCACGTGTCATGACCGTCCAGGAGATCCGCGCCTTCAACCGCTTCTACACGAACCTCATCGGCGCGCTCGACTACAGCCGCCACCTCCACGCCCCGTACACGCTCACCGAGTCCCGCGTGCTGTACGAGCTCGCCCACTCCCCCCGTACCGACGCCGCCGACCTCCGTACCGAACTGTCCCTGGACTCCGGTTACCTGAGCAGGCTGCTGGCCAAGTTCGAGAAGGACGGCCTGGTCGAGCGCGCGCCCTCCGCGCGGGACACCCGGCGCCGGCACGTCACGCTCACCGCGCGCGGCAGGGAGACCGCCGGCCTGCTCGACGAACGTTCGCGGGAAGCGGTGGGCTCCCTGCTCTCGACCGTGCCGCCCGGGGACCGGCCCCGGCTCGCAGCGGCCATGCGGGAGATCCGCGGGATCCTCTCCGCCGGGCGGGGCGGGCCCCCGCGCCGCGCGGACGTCCTGCTGCGCGCACCGGGACCGGGCGACCTCGGCTGGATCGTGCAGCGCAACGCGGCGCTCTACAGCGCCGAGTACGGCTGGAACACGGACTACGAGGGCCTGGTCGCCCGGATCGTCGCCGACTTCGCCGAGGACCACGACCCGCATCTGGAGCGGGTGTGGATCGCGGAGCTGGACGGCCGCCCGGTGGGCTGCGTGATGTGCGTCCGGGACGGGGCACCCGGCGCCGCCCGGCTGCGCCTGCTGCTCGTCGAGCCGGACGCGCGCGGCCTCGGCATCGGCGACCGGCTGGTGGGCGCCTGCGTCGGGTTCGCCCGCGGGGTGGGTTACCGGGAGCTGGTGCTGTGGACGAACGACGTGCTGTCCGCCGCCCGCCGCCTCTATCTGCGCCATGGTTTCGTCCTCCTCGACGAGAGACCGCACCGTTCCTTCGGCGCGGACCTCGTCGGCCAGGACTGGCGGCTGGACCTGCTCGGAACCGGGGAGTGAGAGATCGCGAGCGGCGGGTAGGGTCCGTTTCATGCTGTGCCGTCCCGGGGACTCCGGGAACCCCGGCCGGAAAAAAGCCGCGCCCGGAATTCGATAGCGAAGGTGCGATCCGTGAAACTGGCCTTCTCCACCCTCGGTGTACCCGGACTCCCGATCGGTGACGTGGTGCGGCTCGCCGCCACCCACGGCTACCACGGCGTCGAGTTGCGCACGCATCCCGAGGAGCCCGTGCACACCGGCCTCGGACACGCGGCACGGGCCGACGTGGCCGCCGAGTTCAAGGCGGCGGGCGTCGAGATCCTGGGCCTGGCCGGATACGTCCGGGTGGCCGCGCCCGGCGACGACGAGCCCGTGATCGCCGAGATCCGCGAACTCCTCGACCTGGCGCGCGACCTGGGCGCCCCCTTCGTCCGGGTCTTCCCGGGCGCCGCGGAGGACCAGAGCACCGAGGACGCCGACGCGACGGCCGCGCGACGGCTGGGCACGGCGGCCGAGTACGCCGCCGACCTCGACGTACGGATCCTGCTGGAGACCCACGACTCGCACCGCACCGGCGCCGACGCGACCCGTGTCCTCGGCCTGGTCGGCCATCTGCAGGCCGGTGCCCTCTGGGACGTCATGCACACCTGGCTGGGCGGTGAGCAGCCCGCGGTCAGCTTCGCCGCGCTCTCCCCCTTCCTGGGCTACATCCAGGTCAAGGACATCGCCTCGCCGGACGACACGACCCCGCTGCCGCTCGGGGCGGGTGTCCTCCCCCTCACCGAGTGCGTCGACCTGCTCTCCCGCGAGGGCTGGGACGGCTGGCTGTGCTGGGAGTACGAGAAGCGCTGGTACGAGTCGGCCGCGCCGCTGGAGGGTCTGCTGGGCGAGGGCCGCGATCATCTGGCCCGCCTGCTGAACGAGTCCGCGTAGGCCCTCCGGGCGGGGCGGGGGCGAGTGCGGGGCGGTTCGGGGTGGCTGGGTCAGCCGGGGCGGCGGGCGGGTGCGGGAGCGTCGTGGCCTGCCGCGCCGTTCCCCGCGCC
>NZ_JABTYA010000130.1:0-2252 GCF_013302945.1 Streptomyces sp. 8P21H-1
CACGGCCACCCCGCCCGCCAGCAGCCCCCCGCCTGGCCGACACCCCCGTACGGCCCGGGCACGGGTCCGGGCACGGGCACCGTCCCCGACACCGAGCAGCCTCGCAGAGGCACCCGCTCCACGGCCCTGCTGGTCGCCGTCGCGCTGGTCGTCGCCCTCACCGCGGGCGCCTCCGTGTACGCCCTGGTGAAGGGCGACGACACCCGCGCCGACACCGGTCCCACCGAGAACCCGGCGACGGGCGCACCCGTCACCCCCGGCCCCTCCACCCGGGCCCCTTCGACCCGTCCGTCCGGCGCACCGGAGGAGACGCCGGCGGAGGGCGCGGTACCCGCCGAGTACCTCGGCACCTGGACCGCGTCCATCGACAACGACACGGGCCGCAACACCCGCCGGCTCACCGTCCGGCAGGGCGGGGTGGGCGACACGGTGCTCTCCCTCACGGCGGACGGTCCCGCGGGCAGCGGCACGTACCACTGCGTGTTCCGGGCGGCCCTGGCCGAGGACCCGGGCGCCGGCGACCCCCTCCGGATCGGCCCGTCCGAGGTCACCGCCGGCGAACCGGCCACGTCCTGTTCGCCCGGCGGGGCGACGGAGCTGACCGTCCTGCCGGACGGCCGTCTGCGCCGCGTGAACACCACCAGCGGCGAGGAGCTGACGTACACGAAGCAGTGACCGCAGGGACCTGCCGCGCGCGACCCCGGTGGGCCGGCGGATCCGCGGAGCGGGTCGGCGCCGTCCCTGTCCGCTCCCTTGCCTGCGATTGACGCGTACACAACCATCAACCCATGCGACCTGTGAGCCCAGACGGAACCCCGGACGGAACCCCAGACGGAACCCCAGACGGAACCCTTTCGGGTTCGCCGGACAGAAGAACCGTGCTGGCCGCGACGGCGGCCGTCGGAGTCGCCTCGGTGGGTGCGGCCACGGCCACGGCCACGACCGCGAGCGCCACCGGGACGGCCGGACCGGGCACGCGCCCGCCGGCCACCGCCCAGCCCCCCTCCCGCGAACTGCGCGCCCTCTTGCGGGAGATCGACCCCGCCCGCATCGAGGCCACCGTCCGCAAGCTCGTCTCCTTCGGGACCCGGCACACCCTCTCCACCCAGGACGACCCCGTCCGCGGCATCGGCGCGGCCCGTGACTGGATCCTCGCGGAGATGCGCGCGTACGCCGCCGTGTCCGGGGGCCGGATGACGGCCGAACTCCAGTCGTACGTCCAGGAACCCGCGCCCCGCGTCCCCACCGCCACCCGCATCACGAACGTACTGGCGACCCTGCGCGGCTCGGTCACCCCGGAGCGGGTGTACGTCGTCTCCGGGCACTACGACTCCCGCGTCACCGACGTCATGGACGCCACCTCGGACTCGCCGGGCGCGGACGACGACGCGTCGGGCGTGGCCGTGACGATGGAGCTGGCCCGGGTCATGGCGACCCGCCGCCCCGCCTCGACGATCGTCTTCGCGGCGGTGGCGGGGGAGGAGCAGGGCCTGTACGGGGCCGCGCACATGGCGTCGCGCTTCAAGGCGGCCGGTACGGACGTGCAGGGCATGTTCACCAACGACATCGTCGGCGCCTCACGGGCGGACGACGGGACGAAGGACCCGTACACGATCCGTCTCTTCGCGGAGGGCGTGCCGACGTCGGAGACCCCGGAGCAGGCGGCCACCCGCCGCTCGGTGGGCGGCGAGAACGACTCCCCGTCACGCCAGCTGGCCCGTTTCGTACGGGACACGGCGGACAACCCCGCGACGGGTATGCGCGTACGGGTGATCTACCGCCGTGACCGCTACCGCCGGGGCGGCGACCACATCCCCTTCCTCGAACAGGGGTACGCGGCGGTCCGCTTCACCGAACCCGCCGAGGACTTCGCCCACCAGCACCAGGACGTACGGGTCGAGGACGGCAAGCAGTACGGGGACCTGCCGGAGTTCTGCGACTTCCCCTTCATCGCCCGGGTCGCGCGGGTCAACGCGGCCGCGCTCTGGACCCTGGCCCAGGCCCCGGCCGCACCGCGCGGCGCGCGGATCCTCACGGCGGCGCTGACGAACGCCACCGAGCTGGTGTGGACGCGGGGGACCGAGCCGGATCTCGCCGGGTACGAGGTGGTGTGGCGCGAGACCACCGCCCCCGAGTGGACGCACGTGATCCCGGTGGGCGACGTGACGTCCCACGAGGTGGACCTGTCCAAGGACAACGTCTTCTTCGGCGTCCGGGCGGTGAACGGGGCGGGCCTGCGGAGCCCGGTGTCG
>NZ_JABTYA010000130.1:2356-16119 GCF_013302945.1 Streptomyces sp. 8P21H-1
TCCGACACCGGGGCCCAGCCGTCCTACCGGGGCTCGGGCGGTCGCTGCCGCGGCATGTTCGGCCGTGCCCCCGGCGGAAGCGGTGGCCGGGGCGGGACCGCCTCCCCGCGCGTGCCCCCGCCCGCCCCCGCCTGGAAGGCGACCGGCACGACCCCCGCCCGGAACTCCACCATCCAGTCCACGGTCTCCACCCGCACCAGCTCCGTCACGTCCTCGGAGAACCTCCGCAGCACCCCCAGGCACCGCTCCGCGGCCTCCCCCGCCGTCCCCTCGGTGGGACCGAGCACCTCCCGTACGCACTCGGCCGCCCAGTCGAACTGGAGTACCTGCAACCGGCGCTGCACGGCCTGGGCCGTCGCCACGTCCCTCATCCACCCGGAGGTCACCCCGAAGAAGCGGTCCCCCGCCACACAGGCGACCGCGCCGAGCAGGGCCAGGTACCCCCAGGCGGAACCCCCGCCGAGCACCCCGGCGAGGTCCAGCAGGGGCAGCGCGGCCCCCGCGAGGGCCCCGACGACGGCCCCCGCCCGCAGCACCCGCGCGGCCCGCCGCTTCCACGCCCGGTCGGTGAGGTACCAGGACGCCGTGGTGAGCGCCCCCGCCTCCACCCACCGGTACAGCTCGTGGAGCCGCTCGGCCGGCTCGCCCCAGTCGCCCAGCGGGAAGGCCCGCCCTATCAGGTCGCCGGGCTCGGCCCCCCGGGGCGCGAGACCTGCCGGTCCGTTCTCACCCGACCCCTCGGGCTGCATGTCCGGCTTGCTCACCCGGCGCTCCCTAATCATGACGTTGCGTGACGGTAGCGCGGCATGCGGAGTCGGTGCGCCGCGTCTTTCCTACCCCCCGGCGGACGGCTGCGGCCGTCGTTTCCGGGCACTTCCGCCCGGACGTGGGTGTTGATCAGGTATAGGCCAACCCGCCCTCTCACTCGAAAGAGTGCTGAAGCGACGGCCCGGTAGACCACGTAGGCTCATCCCAAGGCGGAAAACCCGCCGGAAAGCCGTACAGGTCCGTGCCCGCACACGACGGGCACGGCAGGCACGGCGGTCCAGTAGTCCCGTAGTCGTCCCGCAGTCGTACGGAACCAGGAGCTGATCGTGATTCCCGGTGGTGGCCAGCCCAACATGCAGCAGCTGCTCCAGCAGGCCCAGAAGATGCAGCAGGACCTCGCGAACGCCCAGGAGGAGCTGGCGCGGACCGAGGTCGACGGTCAGGCGGGCGGCGGTCTGGTGAAGGCGACGGTGACGGGCTCCGGTGAACTGCGCGGCCTGGTCATCGACCCCGAGGCCGTCGACCCGGAGGACACCGAGACCCTCGCCGACCTGATCGTCGCGGCGGTCCAGGCGGCCAACGAGAACGCCCAGACGCTCCAGCAGCAGAAGCTCGGCCCGCTGGCCCAGGGGCTGGGCGGCGGCAGCGGCATCCCCGGCCTGCCGTTCTAAGTCGACCCGGCGGTCCCTTCTAAGAAGACCGGCCGCCAACTACCGTACGTACGAAGCAGGAACAGGAAGGCAATCCGTGTACGAAGGCGTGGTCCAGGACCTCATCGACGAACTGGGGCGGCTGCCCGGCGTCGGTCCCAAGAGCGCGCAGCGGATCGCCTTCCACATCCTGCAGGCGGAGCCCACGGACGTCCGCCGGCTCGCGCAGTGCCTCATGGAGGTCAAGGCGAAGGTCCGCTTCTGCGCCACCTGCGGGAACGTGGCGCAGGAGGAGCTCTGCAACATCTGCCGCGACCCGCGCCGCGACCTCTCGGTCATCTGCGTGGTCGAGGAGCCCAAGGACGTGGTCGCCATCGAGCGGACCCGGGAGTTCCGGGGCAAGTACCACGTGCTCGGCGGCGCGATCAGCCCGATCGAGGGCGTGGGCCCGGACGACCTGCGGATCAGGGAGCTGCTGGCGCGGCTCGCCGACGGCGCGGTCACGGAGCTGATCCTGGCCACCGACCCGAACCTGGAGGGCGAGGCCACGGCCACCTACCTCGCCCGCATGATCAAGCCCATGGGGCTGCGGGTCACCCGCCTCGCCAGCGGGCTGCCGGTGGGCGGCGACCTGGAGTACGCCGACGAGGTCACCCTGGGACGCGCCTTCGAGGGAAGGCGGCTGCTGGATGTCTGAGCGACCGTTTCCCGAACGAGTGTTCCCCGGGCGACCGTTCTCCGGGCGGCCGGTCGATGCACGGAACGAAGTTCTCGACGAACTTCTCGACGAACCGTCCGGCGGAGTCCTTCCGGCGGAGCTCTTGAGGAAGGCCGGCTTCTAGATGTCTGATGCCACGCTGCACGCGACCGCTCCGGATCCCGACGACTTCGCGGTCCAGATCGCGGACCAGATCGAGAGTTTCCTCGTCGCCGTGACCGAGGTCGCGAGAGGCGACGAGCCGGACTCGGCCGTCCCCTTCCTGCTCCTGGAGGTCTCCCAGCTCCTGCTGGCCGGCGGCCGCCTGGGCGCGCACGAGGACATCCTCCCCGACGAGCGCTACGAGCCCGACCTGGGCCCGGAGCCGGACGTCGACGAACTGCGCGAGCGGCTCGCCGAGATGCTCGACCCGGTCGACGTCTACTCCGAGGTCTTCGACCCGTACGAGCCCCGCAAGGCTCCGGTCCCGGCCCGTATCTCGGACGACCTGGCCGACGTCATGGCGGACCTGCGCCACGGCATGGCCCACTACCGCGCCGGCCGCACCACCGAGGCCATGTGGTGGTGGCAGTTCTCGTACTTCTCCAACTGGGGCTCCACGGCCTCGGCCACCCTCCGCGCCCTGCAGTCCCTGGTGGCCCACGTCCGGCTGAACCAGCCCCTCCAGGAACTGGACGGCCTGGACACCGACCAGGACCTCAGCGAGGACGCCCTCGCGGAGGAGGCGGGCCGCGTCATGGTCGAGGAGATCGCGGGACCCCTGGGCCTGCGCCAGGTCAAGTAGCCCCCGGCGGCCGGCCCTCACCGGGCGGTGAACCGGCCTCACCGGGCGGTGAAGCTGTGACCAGGCGCACTTTGCGCGTGGGACGGGTCCGGGATGGGCAGATGCGGGTGCGGTCCGGAAGCGACCGGGCCCCGGCCCGGATGATCGGCTGGTGAGCAGGACGTCTCACGATGCGGTATCACCCGGGCGGGAACCGGCTGCTCGTTAGACTGGGCCGACCGCGGTCACGCGGTACGAGACGGACTGAGCGAGGAGCGCACGTGGGCCTTGTCGTGCAGAAGTACGGAGGTTCCTCCGTAGCCGATGCCGAGGGCATCAAGCGTGTCGCCAAGCGGATCGTCGACGCCAAGAAGAACGGCCACCAGGTCGTCGTCGTGGTGTCGGCGATGGGTGACACGACGGACGAGCTGATCGATCTCGCCGAGCAGGTATCCCCGATCCCTGCCGGACGCGAGTTCGACATGCTGCTGACCGCGGGGGAGCGGATCTCCATGGCCCTGCTGGCGATGGCGATCAAGAACCTGGGCCACGAGGCCCAGAGCTTCACCGGCAGCCAGGCAGGCGTGATCACCGACTCCGTCCACAACAAGGCGCGCATCATCGATGTCACGCCGGGCCGCATCAGGACGGCGCTCGACGAGGGCAACATCGCGATCGTCGCCGGGTTCCAGGGCGTCAGCCAGGACAAGAAGGACATCACCACGCTGGGGCGCGGCGGTTCCGACACCACGGCCGTCGCCCTCGCCGCGGCCCTGGAGGCCGAGGTCTGCGAGATCTACACGGACGTCGACGGTGTGTTCACCGCCGACCCGCGGGTGGTGAAGAAGGCCCGGAAGATCGACTGGATCTCCTCCGAGGACATGCTGGAGCTCGCCGCCTCGGGCTCCAAGGTGCTGCTGCACCGCTGCGTCGAGTACGCACGCCGTTACGACATCCCGATCCACGTCCGCTCGTCCTTCTCGGGACTGCCGGGCACCTGGGTCAGCAACGAGAATCCGCAAGGGGACGCGCAGGTGGAGCACGCCATCATCTCCGGAGTCGCGCACGACGTCTCCGAAGCCAAGATCACGGTCGTCGGGGTCCCGGACAAGCCGGGCGAGGCCGCGGTGATCTTCCGCGCCATCGCGGACGCCGAGATCAACATCGACATGATCGTGCAGAACGTGTCCGCGGCCGCCACGGGCCTGACCGACATCTCCTTCACCCTTCCCAAGGCCGAGGGCCACAAGGCCATCGAGGCCCTGGAGAAGGCGAAGGGCGCGATCGGCTTCGACTCGCTGCGCTACGACGACCAGATCGGCAAGATCTCCCTGGTCGGCGCGGGGATGAAGACCAACCCGGGCGTCACCGCCTCGTTCTTCCAGGCGCTGTCCGACGCGGGCGTCAACATCGAACTGATCTCGACATCCGAGATCCGCATCTCGGTGGTGACCCGCCAGGACGACGTCAACGAGGCCGTGCGCGCCGTGCACACCGCCTTCGGACTGGACTCCGACAGCGACGAGGCCGTCGTCTACGGAGGCACCGGACGATGAGCGTCCCCCCGTACGGAGGCGTACGCCGATGACCGGGCGCCCGGCGCTCGCGGTCGTGGGCGCGACCGGAGCCGTCGGCACGGTCATGCTCCAGATCCTGTCCCAGCACGCGGACATCTGGGGCGAGATCCGCCTCGTCGCCTCTCCGCGCTCGGCCGGCCGCAAGCTGGCCGTGCGCGGCGAGCAGGTCGAGGTGGTCGCCCTGACGGAGGAAGCCTTCGACGGGATCGACGTCGCCATGTTCGACGTGCCCGACGAGGTGGCCCAGCACTGGGCGCCGGTGGCCGCCGCCAAGGGTGCCGTCGTGGTCGACAACTCCGGCGCGTTCCGGATGGACCCCGAGGTGCCGCTCGTGGTGCCGGAGGTGAATCCGCACGCCGCCCGGGTCCGGCCGCGCGGCATCATCGCCAACCCCAACTGCACGACGCTCTCCATGATCGTGGCCCTGGGCGCGCTGCACGCCGAGTTCGGTCTGCGCGAGCTGGTGGCGTCCTCGTACCAGGCGGTGAGCGGGGCCGGGCAGCGCGGCGTCGACACGCTGCGGCAGCAGCTGAAGCTCGTCGCCGGTACGGAGCTGGGGACGGCCCCCGGCGACGTACGGCGGGCCGTGGGGGAGAACACCGGGCCGTTCCCGGAGCCGGTGGCGCTGAACGTGGTGCCGTGGGCCGGGACCGTGCGCGAGGACGGCTGGTCCTCGGAGGAGATGAAGGTGCGGGACGAGTCCCGCAAGATCCTCGGCCTGCCCTCCCTCCCCGTCGCGGTCACCTGCGTACGGGTGCCGGTCGTCACCACGCACTCGCTGACCGTCCACGCCCGCTTCCAGGGCGAGGTGACGGTGGGCCGGGCGCGGGAGATCCTCGCCACGGCCCCCGGGGTGGTGCTCTTCGACAACCCGGCGGCGGGGGAGTTCCCGACACCGGCCGACGTCGTCGGTACGGACCCGACCTGGGTGGGGCGGGTGCGGCGGGCGCTCGACGACCCGACGGCGCTCGAACTCTTCGTGTGCGGCGACAACCTGCGCAAGGGCGCCGCGCTCAACACGGCGCAGATCGCCGAACTGGTCGCTGCGGAACTGTGACCTGCCCGAAATTGTGACCTGCCCGAAACTGTGACCTGCCCGGGTGCCGGAAGACGCCGGAGGCGTCGAGGGTGTGGGTGACGTCGGGCGATTCGCGACATGCCGGCCCGCTCCGGCAGGTTCGGGCGGGAAATCCTCTGGTCCTAAGCTGAATTATTTATAGGATCTGTACGACTTTCGTGGTCCGGTCGTGGACGGAGCTGTGGTCCGTACCACTTTGACGCGAGCCTCTGGCGTTCGGCGACTTTCCTCCCCGTTCTCCGCAACCACGCGGAGGGCGGGGAGCGTCTTTGCGGTCGCCCTTCAGGGGTGACCGGACGCCACGTTCATATGGGGCATAGGGGATGAGCTTTTACGTATGAGGGCACTTAGCGCACTGTCTGGCATGCAGTCCGACGTAAAAGCGATGTCCGTCGCGTACAACCCCCACGGGGGGACGCGTGTCCAACTGGCGTGGCTGAGGTACTCGAATTCACCGTTCCGGCGCGCGGCACGTCCCTGCGTCCGCCCCGCCGAGCCCGCACGTCCGGCACGTCCGGCGGCGGCATGCCGGTGATCGCCCCCATGCCCGCAGCGCGGTCGACCCGCATCCCGAACCAGCGCGAGGGCGTCGACGAGACCCTGGCGGCCGGCACCACGGTCGACCATCTCACCGAGACCTACCGCGCCCACTACAGGTCGCTCCTCGGCCTCGCGGCGCTCCTCCTCGACGACACCGCGTCCTGCGAGGACGTCGTCCAGGAGGCTTTCATCCGGGTGCACTCGGCGCGCAAGCGCGTGCGCGACCCGGAGAAGACGCTCGCCTACCTGCGCCAGACCGTCGTCAACCTCTCGCGCTCGGCGCTGCGCCGGCGCATCCTGGGCCTGAAGCTCCTCTCCAAGCCGATGCCCGACATGGCGAGCGCGGAGGAGGGCGCGTACGACCAGCTGGAGCGCGACGCCCTGATCAAGGCGATGAAAGGACTCCAGAGACGCCAGCGCGAGGTCCTGGTCCTGCGGTACTTCGCGGACATGACCGAGGCACAGGTCGCCGAGACCCTCGGTATATCGCTGGGATCGGTGAAGGCGTACGGCTCGCGCGGCATCGCGGCGCTGCGTGTCGCCATGGAGGCGCCGGCATGAGCGGGAACGACGAGCGAGCACGCCACGACGAGCACGGTCGCCACGGCGACGACGAGCATGAGCAGCACGCTGGGAACGGAACTGTGAACCACGGCCCCTCGGAGAACACGGGCCCGGAAGAGTCGGGCCACCCGGACCAATCGGACCACCCGGACCACTCGGACCGCTCGGATCACTCGGGCAAGGAAGCGAACGCGGCGGACCTCCCGTCGGACTCCCCGGACTCCTCACAGGCCGGCCCCCCGGCCGACCCGCCGGGTCCCGGACCGGAGGAGGACGGCACACCGGGCGACTCGGACGGCGCGGACGGCGCGGACGGCTCGGGCGACGGACCCGGTCTGAAAGGGCTCGGGCTCGGAGCGGAGGGGTTCGGCTCCGACGAACTGGCCCTGCGGCGACTCCTGCACCAGGCCGTGGAGGAGATCGAGCCGACCGACGGCACGCTGGACCACCTGCGGCGCGCGGTACCGGCCAGGCGGGCCCGCAAGCGGCAGGCCCTCGTCGGCATGGCGGCCGCCGCGCTCTTCGTCGGCACGGCCGTTCCGGCCCTCGTGCACGTCTCGAACGCTTCGGGCCCCGACGCCGACCCGTCCATGGCGGGGCACGCCTCCCAGACCCAGGGCGGCTCGAACGAGGGCAAGGAAGCCTCCGCGGGGAAGGACTCCGAGAAGTCCCCGAGCGCGCCCGAGAAATCCGAGAAGGAAAAGAAGAAGGACAAGAAGGAGAAGGACAGGGAGACCAGCGGCGGCAGTACCGCCGACGTCCCGCCCCCGGTCCCCAGCGCGGGCGTGCCGCCCTGTACGCCGACGCAGCTCACCGCCGCGAGCGGCGGCGCCGCACCCGACGCCACCGGTGCGGTCTACGGCAGCTTCACGGTCACCAACGTCTCCGCCGCCGGCTGTACGGTCGTGGGCGGCGGCTCGGTGTCCCCGGCCGCGCTGGGCGCCGCGGACCCGGCCCGGATCGGTACGCTCCTCCACACGGCGGGCGACGCGGCGAGCGGACTGCCCGACCCGTCCACCTACGCCTCCTCCCTGGTGCTGCCACCGAACGGTTCGTACTACGTGAAGTTCGCCTGGGTGCCGTCGGCGGCCTGCCCGACCAGCGGCGGCACCGGCGGCGGGGAACCCTCCCCCGACCCGACCCCCACGGACACCCCGGCCGGTGACAGCGGCGGCACGTCCTCGGAGGGCACCACCGGCGTGGAGACGCAGCTCATGAGGACCGACGGGACCGTCGACGGAAGCGTCAGCGTGTCCTACGTGGCCGAGGGCGGCGCCCCGTCGGCCTCGACGACCGTGTCCAACGCGTGCGCCGGCACGGTCTACCGGACCGGGATGCTGTCCACCCCCTGACCCCTGCCCCCTGACCCCTGCCCCCTGACCGGCACGGCGACGGCAGCCGCGGGCCCGGGTGACCACCCGGGCCCACCGCCCGACCGGTGAACTTCCCGGCGCAGGCGCAGGCACCGATGCTCGGCGCAGGCACCGATGCTCGGCGCAGGCACCGATGCTCGGCGCAGGCACCGATGCTCGGCGCAGGCACCGATGCTCGGCGCAGGCACCGATGCTCGGCACCGGCACCGATGCTCGGCGCAGGCACCGATGCCCGGCACCGGCACCGATGCCCGGTGCCCGGTGCCGGTGTCAGGCCGTGGGAGGGGACGGCACCTTCGGGGGCCCCGCGCTCTCCGTGCTCTCCACACTGCCCGCGTTCCCCGCGTTCCCCGCGTTCCCCGCGTCCGCCGGGGTCTCCTCCGTGAGCCCCAGCTCCGCGTCCTGCGCGAACTCCACCTCGCGTCGCAGCAGCCGGAACCACATGAAGACCACGAAGCCGGCGAAGACGAACCACTCACCGGTGTAGCCGAGGTTCTGGAAGGCCTTCAGGTCCAGGCCGGTGTCCGAAGGGGCCGTGGCGGGCACGGCCTTCATCCCCGAGTCGGCCTCGGCGAGGGTGATCCAGGCGTCGTACATCCGGTACGGCACGAGGTTCACCAGCGCCGCCGAGCTGATCGCACCGATCTGTCCGGCGGGGAGCCCTCCGACCGCGGGCACCCCGTTCGACCCGGGTGTCTCCGACGCCTGGAGCGCGCCGGTCACGGTGACCTCGCCCGCCGGAGCCGCCGGGGCCTTCGCGGTGTCGGCGTCACCGGGGAGCCAGCCCCGGACCACCGGCAGCGCCTTGCCGTCGTCGGTGCGCAGCATGGTCAGGACGTAGAAGCCGCTCCTGCCGTCCAGCTCCCGGTCCGGTACGAGCAGCTGCCGCCCGTACCGGCCGGTCGCCGTGGCCTGCTTGCCCGACGTCTCCTTGTCCACCGGCAGCAGCTCGGTGAGCGGACGGGCCGCCTGGCTCCTGGCCGCCTCGGCCTGCTCACCGGCGCTGCGATGGTCCTGGACCCGGTCCTCGAACCGCCCCAACTGCCATGACCCCATGAACACGCAGAAGGGGATGGCCAACAGTACGAAGACGTTGATCCCCCACCAGCGGGGCGTCAGCAGGAACCGGTACACAACCCCAAAGGTACGGGGCCCCCGCGGGGAGCGCGGCCGAGGGGTGCCCCGGCCCGCCCCGTCACCGCAGCCCTGGCCCTGGCCATCGCCCTGGCCTCGCTCCAGCCCTGGCCCTCGTCCCCCGTCCCCCGTCCCTCGCCCTCGCCCTCGTCACCGTCCCAGGTGCCGCTCCGCGAACTCCAGCTCCAGTCCGACCTGCTTGATCCGCTCGTCCACGACCAGCGAACCGTGTCCCGCGTCGTAGCGGTACACCTCGTGCTCCGCGCCCCGTGCGGCGAGCCGGGCCACGTAGTTCTCGACCTGGCGGATGGGGCAGCGCGGGTCGTTGACCCCAGCGGAGATGTAGACCGGTGCCTTCACCGCGTCGACGTACGTCAGCGGGGACGAGGCCTCGAAGCGCTCCGGAACCTCCTCCGGAGTGCCGCCGAGCAGCGTGCGGTCCATCGCCTTCAGGGCCTCCATCTCGTCGTGGTAGGCCGTCACGTAGTCCGCGACCGGCACCGCGGCGATACCCAGTGCCCACGCGTCGGGCTGCGTCCCCAGACCCAGGAGGGTGAGGTAGCCGCCCCATGAGCCACCGGTCAGGATCAGCCGGTCCGGATCGGCGGACCCGGACGAGACCGCCCACTCCCGGACGGCCGCGATGTCCTCCAGCTCGATCAGGCCGACCCGGTGCTTGAGGGCGTCCGTCCACTCCCGCCCGTACCCCGTGGAGCCCCGGTAGTTGACCCGGATCACCATGTACCCGTGGTCGACCCAGGCCGCCGGGCCCGCCGCGAACGAGTCGCTGTCGTGCCAGGTCGGACCGCCGTGGATGTCGAAGACGGTCGGGAGAGGGCCCGACGCCCCGGCCGGTCGCTGCACGAGGGCGTGGATGCGGCCGCCCGGGCCCTCCACCCACACGTCCTCGACGGGCACCGACCGCGGTGCCTTCATACCGGGCGGGTCCAGGACGACCTCGCCGGACGTCGAGCGCACCACCGGCGCCTCGGCGGACGACGACCACAGGTACTCCACGCTGCCGTCGGGGCGGGCCGTCGCCCCCGAGACCGTGCCCTTCGGCGTCCGCACCCGCTCCAGCCGGCGGGACTCCAGGTCGTAGCGCCACAGCTCGCTGCGCGCCTCGAAGCTGTTGACGACGAGCAGGGCGGAGCCGTCCGGGTACCACTCGGCGCTCAGGTCGCCGTCCAGCCGTGCGGTCAGCTCCAGATCCGTCTCCTCGCCGGACGCCACGTCCCACACCATCGGCTCCCAGCGCCCGCGCCGCTGGTGCCCGACGAGCAGCCGGGTGTCCCCGGCGACCGGCGCGAACCCGAGCACCTCCAGGCCCAGCTCGGCCGTGCCGCCCTTGGTGTCGTCCAGGTCGGCCACCGTCGAGCCGTCCATCCGAAGCACCCGCAGCGCGGAGTGCATCGCGTCGCCGTGCTCGGTGTGCTCGACGGCGATCAGCGAGCCGTCGTACGAGAGGTCGCCGACGCCGGCGGACTCCCGGTGCCGGTAGATCTCGACGGGGTCCTCACCGGTCCGGCTGACGTGGATCGTCGATCCGTCCTCGTCGGTGGACCGGCCGACGACCGCCGTCCGCCCGTCCCGGCCGAGCGCCAGTCCGGCGGGGTAGGAGGGGTCGAGCCCGGGAGCGGCGGGCTCGTCGGGAACGGCCCCGGTCGCAGTCCCGTCCCCGTCCCCGCCCCTGTCCCCGGCTCCGGCGAAGGGCTGCCGCCGCCAGATCCCGAACTCGTCGCCGTCCTTGTCGTCGAACCACCAGATCCACTCGCCGTCGGGCGACAGCACGCCGTCCGTCGTCCCGTTGGGCCGGTCGGTGGCCTGGCGCTGGACGCCCGTCTCACGATCCCACGCGTACAACTCGTACGTCCCCGTCGCGTTCGACACGAACAAGGAGCGGTGCGGGGCGTCCTCCGCCCAGTCGGGCAGGGACACCCGTGGTGCCCGGAAGCGCTTCTCCCAGTCGGGCATGGTCCCCTCGTGCGGGACCGATCCGTTGCTCTCAGTCATGACTCCATACTGCACGCACCCGGCGACATCGCGCCGACAGGGCCCCCAGCCTGTGGAAAACTCCCCGGACGCAGACTGCCGCAGCAGCGGAAGAATCCGGATCCGTGCAGGTCAGGGCGGATTGTCAGGGGTTCATGCGCCGGGGACCCCGCCCCAGTAGCTCGGCGAGACCACGCCGGGTGGCGGCGATGACGACGCGGTCCCCGGCCCCGAGCACATAGGTGGGCGGCAGATCCCAGACCAGCCCCGACGGGCGCCCCGGGACCGGGGCGTCGCGTCCCGGACCCGGCGGGGACGGGGACGGGGAGGGAGAGGGAGATGGGGACGAAGGCGGGGACGAAGGCGGGGACGTGGAACGGCCCGGCGCGGGACGGTCCGGTGCGGGACGACTCACCCCGGCCCCCACTCCTGCCCCGGCCGGAGCCGCCGTGTCCAGGGCCAGGACCCGCCACGACCCGGCGCGGAACGCCTCGGCGACGGTACGGCCCTCCAGCTGCGGATGGCTCGCGACCTCCAGGGCCGCGAAGAGGAGCACCCGCCTCTCCACGGGGATCGCCCCCAGGATCTGGCGGCCCATCATCGCTCCGGCGAAGGCGGGCGCGGCCAGGTGGGAGACGCTGCGGCTGCGGGTGAGCGCGTCCGGATGGGTGGCGCGCAGGGTGCGGTAGACGGCCGTGGCGAAGTCGTCGTCGTACAGGCGCAGGACGACGCGCAGATCGGGGCGTACCGACCGTGCGTACAGGGCGGCTTCGAGGTTGGTGGTGTCGGCGCTGGTCAGGGCCAGCAGGGCGTGCGCCCGGTGGATCTTGGCGGCTTCCAGTACGCCTTCCTGGGTGACGTCGCCGAGGACGACGGGCACGCGCAGCCGGCGGGCCGTCGCGAGCCCGCGTGCCTCGGGGTCGGCCTCGACGCACACCACGGGGATGCCGAGTTCACGAAGGCGCGCGAGGACCCGCGTGCCGATCTTGCCGAGGCCGAGGAGGACGACGTGACCGGAGAGCCCCCGCGGTGGTTTCCGCAGCGCCGACCCGCTGCGGAACGTACCGAGGCCCTCCAGGACGGCGGCGAGGAGGACGGGAAGCAGCAGCAACCCGACCAGACCGGAGAGCAACTGGAGGATCTGGCGGCCGAGAGGGGCGTCGAGCGCCGGTTCGTTGATGGCGAAGAGATCGAGGAGGGTCAGGTAGACGGCGTGCAGCGGATGGACGCCCGTGATCGCCACCGACGCGACCGCGAGCGCGACCACACAGGCCACCAGACCGGCGAACGACCAGCGCAGCCGCCGGGAGAAGAGCCTGCCGAAGGGCACCGCGAAGGGTATGCCGACGGGCAGGACGCCGCGGCCCGCGGGAAGCGACGGACCGGAGTACGACACCGTCTCCAGGACGACGGTGCCGCGACCGGTCGCGGCGGCCACGGACTCCTCGTCGGGCAGCAGCCGCGGCCCGTGCTCGCCGCTGCCCTCCGAACCGTCCGCGCCCGCCGGGTCGCTGGCCGTGGCGGAGAGCAGCGCCAGCGTGCACAGCCCGGGGTCGGCGACCTCGCCGGGCCCCGGTGGCCGCCGTTCCACGGCCCGCAGCATCAGCCCGTCGGTCTGCACGACCTTGCTGGTCCCGGCCACCGCGGTGGCGGCCAGCGCCGGCGCGGCGGTGTCCGCGTCGGAGAGCACGGTCGTGGAGGCGTCGAGAAGACCTGCCGCGTACGGACCCGCGGATTCCCCGACACCCGCCATGGCCAGGGCGGACGCCTGGTCCAGCAGGGCCTCGATGTGCTGTCCGAGACGACGGTTGTAGAGCCGTACGACCAGCCGCAGACGCGGGTTGAGCCGACGCGCCATGAGGGCGGCGCGGATGTTCGTCTCGTCGTCGTCGTGGACGAGCGCCAGCGCGGCGGCGTGCTCGACCCCGGCGTCGGCGAGCACGGCCTCGGTGAGCACCGCGGCCTCCAGCACCCGTGCCGGGCGCGGCTCCTCGGGGAGGCCGACACGACGACCGGACGTACCGTCACCGCTGCCACCGGTGTCGTCGGTGCTGCTGCCGTTGCCGCCGCTGTCCCTGCTGTCCCTGCTGTCGCCGTTGGCGCCGGTGAGGCCGTTGCCGGCGGCCCGGCCCATGACGGCCGACACGCGGTCGAGCAGCGTCGAGGCGCGGGCCCGTCCGACGACCGGAGGCCGCGCGGTCCGCTCGGCGGACGGCACGACCAGTGTCACCCGCTCCCCGTAGACACCGCGCAGCTCGGCCGCCAGCCGGTGCGCCAGGGCGTCGTCCCCGCACACCACCATGTGCGCACCACGACCGTCAGGTCCGCTCTGATCCGGAAGGCTCTCCACGACAGCACAGAGTGCCTCACCCGGACGGGTGGTTGCACAGCGGTGTGCGGTACGGGAGTTGACGCGGATCCGTACGCGCCGGCCCGGATGAGAAGCTGGGCCGGAACGGGCGTACTGAAGGTGGAGGGCGATCCACCGACGAAGCCCTCCCCTACCGGAGGTACCTCTCCCGTGACCACGACCGACCCGGTTCCGCCTCCGGCTCCGCCCTCGCCTCCGGCTCCGCCCTCGGTTCCGGCTCCGCCCTCGGTTCCGG
>NZ_JABTYA010000130.1:16139-34846 GCF_013302945.1 Streptomyces sp. 8P21H-1
CCTCCGGCCGGCAACCGCGCACAAGGGGATCCGGGCAAGCCGAAGGGCTGGCAGTTCGACTCGTCCCTCGTCCTCACCATGGTGCTGCTCGCGGGGGTGACGCTCCAGGGACCGGTCCGCGGGGCACTGTCGGCTCCCGTGATGCAGAGCTGGATGACCGTGTTCGTCGCGGTGATGGTGCAGGCGCTGCCCTTCCTCGTGCTCGGCGTCCTGCTGTCGGCGGTCATCGCGGTGTTCGTCCCGCCGTCGTTCTTCGCCCGCGCGCTGCCGGAACGGCCGGCCCTCGCGGTACCGGTCGCCGGGATGGCGGGGGCGGTGCTGCCGGGGTGCGAGTGCGCGTCCGTACCGGTGGCCGGGGCGCTGGTGCGCCGGGGTGTCACACCCGCGGCGGCGCTGGCGTTCCTGCTGTCGGCGCCGGCGATCAACCCGATCGTGCTGACCGCGACCGCCGTCGCCTTCCCCGGCGAGCCGCGGATGGTCCTGGCCCGCTTCGTGGCGAGCCTGCTGGTGGCCTGCGCGATGGGCTGGCTCTGGCACCGGCTCGGCCGTACCGACTGGCTGCGCCCGCCGGCCCGCCCTTCGTCGGACGGCCTCGGCAGGGGAGCGGCGTTCTGGGGATCGGTACGGCACGACGTGATGCACGCGGGAGGGTTCCTGGTGGTCGGCGCGATGGCCGCGGCCACCCTCAAGGCGGTGGTCCCGGCGGACTGGCTCGGTCTCGCCGCCGGCCACCCGGTGGTGGCGGTCCTGGCCCTGGCGGTGCTGGCCGTCCTCCTGTCCATCTGCTCCGAGGCGGACGCGTTCGTGGCCGCGTCCCTGACCCAGTTCTCACTCACGGCCCGGCTGACCTTCCTGGTGGTGGGCCCGATGATCGACCTGAAGCTGTTCGCGATGCAGACGGCCACGTTCGGCCGCGAGTTCGCCCTGCGCTTCGCACCGGCCACGTTCACGCTGGCCGTCCTGGTGTCGTCCCTGGTCGGGGCGGTGCTCCTGTGAACCGCCAGGCGCAGGCAGCCGTGCTGTTCCTCACCGGCGGGGCGATCCTGCACACGGGCCTCACCGACCTCCACCTGCGGTACGTCAAGGCGGGGCTGAGGCCGTTGCTGCTGGCGGCGGGGCTGATCCTGATCGCGACGGCACTGGCGACGATCCGGTACGAACGCCGGGCCGCACGCACCCATCCCCAAGAAGCCCCTCCTTCCGCCCCCGCCCATGTCCACCGGGAACCCTGGATCGCCTGGCTCCTCGTCCTCCCCCTCCTGGCCCTCGTCCTGGTCTCCCCGCCCGCCCTCGGCAGCTACAGCGCGATGCGCACGGGCACGGCCCTGCAGAAGCAGCCGTGGGGCTTCGCGGACCTGCCCGCCGGCGACACGGTCCGGCTGAGCCTGGTCGACTACGCGGGCCGGGCGGCGTACGACGGGGGCCGCTCGCTGGCCGGCCGCCGTATCAGGACCGCGGGCTTCGTGGCGGTGGACCGCGACGGCGCCCCGTACCTGGTCCGGATGGCCCTCAGCTGCTGCGCGGCGGACGGCCGGCCGGTGAAGGTGGGCCTGACGGGCCGGACGCCTCCGGTCCTGCGCCCGGACACCTGGCTGGAGGTCACCGGCACGTACACGCCGAAGCAGATCGAGGACCCGGTGAACGGCGGCGTCATCCCGTTCCTCGACATCACGGAGGCGAAGCCGGTCGAGGCGCCCCGGGACCCGTACGACGAGAGCTGGAACGGCTGAGCTGGAACGGCTGAGCTGGAACGGCTGAGCCGGAGCGACCGAGCCGGAGCGGACGGGGACCGACCTGTCGATCCTCTGTCTATCCGGGGGATGCGTGGGGAAAGAGGGCCGGGGTTCGGCCAGGATGAAGGAACGGCGGTCGAGGCCGCTCAATCCTTTCGCTCCTCTCAAGGAGGCCAGGAACGATGAACCGCAACCACGTCCACCCCTCCAGGCGCGCACTCCTGGGCGGTGCCGCCCTCGCCGCGTTCACGGCGGCGACCGGCACGGGCACGGCGAACGCAGCCGCCACGACCGCCCCGGCCACGTGGCCGACGGAGTTCCCGCTGCCCGACGGCTTCCTCCCCGAGGGCATAGCCATCGGCAGAAAGCCGTACGCGTACACGGGCTCGCGCGCCAACGGCGCCCTCCACCGCACGGACCTGCGCACGGGGAAGGGCGGGATCCTCTTCGCGGGCGGCACCGGCCTGGTCGCGGTGGGCCTGAAACTCGACCACGACGGCCTGCTGTACGTGGCGGGCAACACGGGAGTGGCCCGTACCCACGACTCCCGCACGGGCGAGATCGTCACGACGTACCGGCTGACGGAAGCGACCGGCCACTTCATCAACGACGTGACGCTCCTGGGCGACCGGGCCTGGTTCACGGACTCACGGGCCGCGGCGCTGTACGCGGTCCCGCGCGGCCGGTCCGGAGCCGTACGGACGCTGCCCCTCACCGGGGACTGGGTCCAGCTCCCGGACGTCAACAACGCCAACGGCGTCGTGGGCACCCCGGACGGCCGCGCCCTGATCGTCGTGAAGAGCACCCCGGGCGAGCTGTACAAGGTGGACATCCGGACGGGCCACGCCACGAGGATCACCCTGGTCGGCGCGACGGACGTGGTCAACGGCGACGGCCTCCACCGCACCGGCCGCACCCTGTACGTGGTCCAGAACCGCCTGAACCGCATCAGCGTGTTCCACCTGGACGCCAGGTCCACGACGGCGACCCTGACCGGCACGATCACGGACCCCCGCTTCGACGTCCCCACCACGGCAGCCCGCTACGCGAACCGCCTGTACCTGGTCAACGCCCGCTTCACGAGCCCCCAGACCCCGGAGACGACGTTCACGGGGGTGGCGGTCCCACTCTGACCGAAAGCTTCGATGTACGTGGGCACAGCCTGTTGGGCCGCTGCCGGACCGAGTCGCCTGCCGGTCGTACGAGAGGATCGGCGGGCGACCCTGCTCCGCGCCGAACTCGTCAGCGTGGCCGCCGCGCCACATCCACACGCGTTCGATCCGGGATCGCGTGTTCGATCAAAATGAGCTGTTGTGCAACTTAACAGGCCATAGTGATGGTGGACGCTTCGTCGGCGGGGCCCTGAGCGGCAGCATGGTCGGATCACTCGAACGGTGTGTTTGCCGCGGAGCGCGATCTTCGGGGGTGCGGGGTGAACCGCGTGTGGCCGACGTCCACTTTTCTCGGCAGGCTGCGGCAGGCGAGTCGGGAAGAGCTGCTGAAGCAGGGAATTGAGAAAAACTATTCTCCGCATCAGACGCTGTTGCAGCAGGGCGACTCAAGCCGCCACGTGCTGCTTCTCACGCGCGGTGTCGTCAAGGTGACAGCCAGCTCCGAAAGTGGGAACACCGTACTTCTTGCCGTCCGTATAGCGGGTGATCTGGTAGGTGAGATGGCGGCGTTCGAAGACCTTCCCAGGTCGGGCACCGTGGTGGCGTGCAATGAGGTGTCCGCACGGATCGTGCAACTGCATGCCTTCGAAGCGTTCCTGACGCGGAATCCGGACGCGATGAAGGCGGTTCTGCGCATGCTGAGCGCCCGGCTGCGCTGGGCCAACCGCCGCCGGATCGACTACCGGTCCTACAGTGCGCCCATCCGGTTCGCTCGAGTGCTGGCCGAGTTGGGGCGGACGTACGCGCAGCCCGTGCCGGATGAAGTCGGCAAGCGGTGGGTCCTCGACGTCACCTTGACCCAGCGGGAACTGGCGTCACTGGCCGGGCTCGCCCTGCCGACGGCTGAAAAGAGCCTTTCCGCCCTGACGGCGATGGGGCTGGTGCAACGCAGTTACCGGAACATCACCATCTGTGACGTGCCGAAGTTGCTGGAATTCGCCAAACTGGCGGACGAGAACCCGTACTGAGAGGGAATTAGTTCCGGCCGATTCTCCTAGCCTCTGGTCAGCGCATTGCGCACAGTGCCTGCCCAGAGAGGATGATCCGGGTGGTTGAGTGGCACGGGTACTACCCCTGTACCTGTATAGCCGTGGACGCACAGTCCTACGGAAGCAAGAACGATCGACGTCAGTCAGAAATGCAACACGATTTGCCGCGAATTCTCGACGGAGCCGCCAGAAGCGCCGGACTGAGTCGTTCGGAGTGGCACATCCAGTGCAAGGGCGACGAGCAGCTCGCCGTTCTGCCCATGAGCGGAGATCAACCACGCCTGGTGGACGACTACTTCCGTCACCTGGTCTCGGAACTCCGTCACCACAACGAGCAGCGGATTCCCGAAGCCCGCATGCGGTTGCGGGCCGCGATGCACCAGGGCCCCGTGGAGCTCGCCGACAACGGATTCGCCGGGACAGCGGTCGTCGTCACCGCACGACTGCTCAACTCGCGCCCTCTTTATGACGCGTTGGACGCATACGCCGCCGCTGACCTGGCGTTGCTGCTGTCCGACGAGGTCTTCCGTTCCACCGTGGCGGGCGGCCACACCATGCAGCGGGTCTCGGACTTCAGCCGCGTCACCGTGAGGCTGAAGGAGCACGAGTCCACCGCCTGGCTCACCGTACCCACGATCGGCGCGCCGCTCGCCGTGACGGAGGACCGGGAATCCGGCGGACGGCCGGTCGGCGACCGCCCGTACCGGGCTTCCGCGGACCGGTCGGCACCGGCGCCCGAGCCGGACGAGGGCGATGTGGAACCGAGCCGGAACAGTGCCTCGGCGGTCCGTGACGCCTATCGAGCGGAGCGGATGAACGTCACTCACATGAACGGCCCGGTGGACGCGCGAGGTGCCGTGTTCGGTTTCGGGAGCACCGGTGTCTGAGGCGGTCGAGGATGCGGCCCGGCCCGTCCCGAACGACGGCTGGGACATACCACCGGTCGCACCCGTCGTGTCCGTCGGCGAGGACGGAGCGGTGGCGGCTCCGCAGGACGACGAAGCCGCGCGGGACGCGAATGACGGCACGGCACGGGAGCAGGCGGAATCCGCCGACGACCGGAAGGCGCAGGACCGGGCCCGGGAGAAGCGCAGGGCCGAACAGCGGGAGGGCGAGGAGGACGGAAAGGGGTACGACGAACTGCGGCAGGTCCACCAGCGGGTCTACAACAACTTCTACGCCTCGGTGGATGCCTCCGGCGCGGCTTTCGGGTTCGCCGCGGCCGCGGCTTCGGGGCTGGTGCCGGGTGTCGTGGCGCCGGAGGCGGTGGACGAGGCCCTGCGCTACTACCTCCGCCCCGAACCGTGTTTCGAGGAGGCGCTCGACAGGCTGAGGAGTGACTCCCTCGTCGTCCTGACGGGTCAGGACGACATCGGTCGTGGTGCGGGTGCCTTCGCGCTTCTCCGGCAGGCCGCCGGTGACGGCGTACCGCTGCGCAGTCTGTCCCCGGCCAACGCGTTGGCCGATCTGGCCGGGACGGCGGCCATCGAGGCGGGCCACGCGTACATCATCCGGGATTACGTCGGCGAGACGAACGTCGCAGCCGTGCAGGCGTACGAGATCGGACGGCTGAGCGAAGAGCTGTGCCGTAAGGGCGCCTTCCTGGTGATCACCGCGGACGACACGTCACTGCGACGCCTGGCGCTCAAGGGTCACTGCGTCCCGTGGCACGCCCCGGACGCGATGCAACTGTTCCAGCACTGTCGGGAACGGCTGCCGCCTGTCGAGATCGACCCGGAGACGGAGAAGGAACTGCTGGAGAGCGTCGCCGAACAACGACGCCCGGCAGAGGTCGTGGCCGCAGCCGTCACTCTCTCCCGGAGCCCTCTGGAGGCCATCGAAAGACTCCGGGACAGCGACAGCGCATGCGTACAGGAGTGGTTCCGACGTCGGCCGGGCGCCGACGACCTGCTGCCTGTTGCCGCCCTCGCCTTTCTGGAGGGGGTTCCTGAGCGGACGTTCGAAAAGGCGAGCGCTCAACTCTTCGTCCACCTGCGCAACTGGGAACTGCACGGAGAGACACCCGTCACCGAACGGGAACCCGTGACCCCGCTTCCGCCACGAAGCGGCAGCTTCGAACAGTCCCGTGCCCGCTGGAAGGAGCGCGCGGTCGGGCTTGTCGAAGTGCGGCGCCGCTCCGGACTCGGCCAGGATGCCTCTCGTGGTGAACGGTGCCTGGTCTTCACCTCGCCCCGCATCCGTGACCTCGTCATCTGTGAACTTCACAGTCTGTACGGGTACGAGCTGTGGTATCCGATGAGGCAGTGGCTGGGCGACCTCTCCAGGATGCCGGACCTCGACGCCCGTACGGAGGTCGCCCGCGGCACGGCGATGCTCGCCAGGTACGGGCCGGCCGAGGTCGAGGAGTACCTGCTGCGGAACTGGGCCGAGGGCATCACAAGCCAACGAGTCACCGCCGCGCTGACTCTGCAGTTCATGTGCGAGGCGGAGCGACTCGCACCACAGGCGCTGGCCATCGTCCTCAGTTGGGCGGACAACAACGGACCGGGCCGTGCCGTCACCACGGCCATGGCGCTGACGGGGAGACTCGGTTCGCTCTACCGGCTGGAGGCCCTCAACTGGCTCTGGTTCCTGACCGGGCGCGGCGAACGCATCGCCTTCGCCGCACGTCGCTCCCTGGTGCTGCTGCTGCAGACCACGGAGCAGGAACCGGACCGCGCCCTGCTCACCCTGCGATACGCGCGCACCCGTGTCGAGTCGGCCGAAAGACGCTCCAGGGACCGACTCGACGCTCTGCGCACGGTCGTGCAGCTTCTGGAGGCAGACCGGTTGGAGGGGCCGGGAACGGTTCCTTCAGCACTCCTGCGCCAGGATCCGGACAGCGCCCGCCACCTGGGATTCCTGTGGACGGCCGTACTGCTCAGCACCTTCCGCCACCGGGCCGTCCAGGCACTGTGCCGCACCCTGCTGCACCTGCGGGAGGACCCTGCCGCGACGGACGCCGTCCGCCGCCTCGGCGAGGCGATGCGGGTCGGGACGAGCTCTTCCCAGTGGAACGGTCTCGCCCATGCCCTGTCCACCGCTCTACGGAATCCCGACTTCGCGATCCCCGGCACCCAAGAACTGGCGCGTGTGCTGGTCGGTTCGCTGCACGGCCGGTCCCGCCCGGGCTCCGGCCGGCGCCCGGTATCACCCCTCACCCATGTCGTTTCTTCTGCCCGAGGAGGCCGAAGCAAGTGAACTACCCGGTCATCACCGAGGAGGTCCTGGGCACCGTCCAGGGCAAGCTGTGGTCCCGGCGCCGACGCCGCGACGACGTGCCGGCGCTTCCGCCGGGCGCGGTCTACGTCTTCAGGGTCGGCGGCAACTACCGCGTCTTCCCCGAGGGCATGGTCTTCGACCCGTCCCACCCGGATGTGCTCGACGCGTCCTCCGTGAGCCTGGTGGACACCCGGGCACGTCTGGTCGAGGTGGAACGCACCCTCCCCTCGGTGAGCGAGGCGGACAACTTCACGGTCCACGCCTCCTTCACCTGTCAGGTGACCGACCCCACGATCATCGCCAGGCAGGGGGTCATAGACGTCGCCGAGCCTCTGCGTGCCTACCTGCTCGCGGACAGCGACCTGCCGAGGGTGAGCGCGGGACACCGGGTGGAGGAGATCAACGCGGTCCGTGCGGAGGTGGCCCGGCGTATGACCGCCTACAGCGCGGTCGTGCCGCCGCGGGTGGCCGGTATGAGCGTGGAGTTCGTCAGCGCCGAGGTGAGCACGTCGGAGAGCCTGCGCGCCTGGGAGGAAGCCCTGCGCAACCAGCGCCGTACCGGTCAGTTGACCCAGTTGGAAATGGACGTCGAGACCCAGACCGCCGCGAGGATCGCCGAGGTGCTGGCGCAGGGGTCCAACCATGTGGATGCCTTCGGCATCGCGCGGGCGGAGATCGATGTCACCGAGGCTGCGGCTCGTATCCACCGGATCACCGAGGAGAACGCGAGTCGCCAGGGCAAGGAGGATGCGGCCGACCGGGCCCATGCCCGCGCACAGGAGACGGCAGAGACGCAGATGCGGCGCGACATGGTGCTGACCCTGCTGCGGCAGATGGGTGGCAGTGACCACTTCGTCGACTACCACCAAGTCCTCGAACAGGTGTTGCAGGACGCGGGCGGAGCTCCGGCCGTCGGCTCGAACACGGCCCACGCCCCCATGGTGGGGCCAGGAACGGCTGGCGACATCGCATCGGCACAGAAGAAGCATGCGACGTCCACGAAGGACCGGCGTGAGGGTTTCGTCCAGAACGAGGACGATCTCGTTGACTGATCACACCACCCGCTCCACGGCCACTGCTCCCGATCCTGAGGGCGCACGCCCCGACGGATCGCGGTGGCTGACACGCACGTTCATGGGCCGCCGTACGAACCGTGCCACCGGCCCTGCGGTGCGACGGCCCGTCGACCTCGCCACACGGTTGCGCGTCCTGAGCGGTGCCAGCGAAGAGCTCCTCGACCGGACGCCGCACGAACGTGGCAAGTACACGGCACTCGGGGGAGTGGTACTCGGTACCTCTGTCATCGCGGGGTTCTCCATGTGGAACTTCGCGACAGAGGCATTGGGCAGGGCGTCCGTCCTGGCAGTGGTTCCGACCGTGATCTGGATGCTGTTCGTACTCAACCTCGACCGTCTGCTGGTCACTCCTCAGCCCAACGCGCGACGGCAGACCGGTCCGCTTGTGCTGAGACTGCTCATCGCCTTGATGCTGGGCGTCGTGATCGCCGAGCCTCTCGTGCTGAGAATCTTCGCGACCGCCGTGGAGGCACACGTCGCCGCTGAGCGCATCGGCGACGTGGACCGGCTGCGGTCCCGCCTGGTCCACTGCAATCCCGTTCCCAGCACCACGACGACCAGCGCGCCGAAGGGCTGCGCCGGCACGTATGTGTTGTCCTTCGCCACGATGCCCGGTCGGCAGAACGACGAGCTGGCCTCGTTGCGTGCGGACGCTGCCGACCTGCAGAAGCGGGTGGACCGGGATACGGCCAGGCTGCAGACGATCGACGGCAAAGCGGATACCGAGTGCCGTCGACTGATCCGGATGGCCGCCACCGGTCTGCTGCAGCGCACTTCCGAGTGCGTTCGGCTGAGGGAGAACGCCCGCGACTACCGGACCACTCACCGCACCGAGGAGAACGAGACGCGCCTGGCGGGGATGAACGACCGCATCGAACGCATCGAGGGCCGACTGACCTCGGCGAGGGGTGACTTCCTCAAGGCCCGCTCGAAAGGCATCGAGCAGCGAATCGCCGAGGAAAGAGCCAAGCAGAAGGAGATCGGAGTCCTGGAACGCATCCAGGCACTCGACGAGCTCGCCGGCGGGAACACGGTGGTCTTCGTGGGCATCTGGATGATCCGCCTGCTCTTCGTTCTGCTCGACATGCTGCCCGTCATGGTGAAGTTCCTCGGTCGCGAGAATTCCTACGACCAGATGCTCACCCTGCACAGCAACAGCGCAGTCAAGATATACGGCGAGCAGGTGCGGTTCGAAGAACGCCGAGCCCTGGCCGACATCGAGATCGCCCAGGACGCCATCGAGCAGGAGATCCGCCGTAACCGGGCCGAGTCGGAGGCCGCCCTGCGGGAGCACGCGGCCGCGATGAACATCCGCGTACGTCAGGCGGTGAACACCCTGGAGGAGGAACTCCGCCGCAGCTCCAGCGTCTGACAAGGGCGTCCGAGGAACGGAGCCACGGCCGCCCCGGTCAATCGCCGGGGCGGCCGCGTCACGGCAGTCGCAGCGACGACCGACAGGAGCATCATGGCCATGGACGAAGGCGCGACGGAGCCCACTCGCGACGTCCAGCTCGTACGGACCCTGCTGAGCGAGGCACGTGAAGAGTCACTGAAAGCTGACAACAAGGCCGGCTTCCTTCTCGCATCCATGGGTGCCGCACTGACCGCACTGCTCGGCGCGATCATCGGTGATGTCATCGAACCGCGAGGCCATGCCATCCCCGCGCAGATCCTGCTCTGGGCTGGCTGCGTCACCTGCCTTGCTTCCCTCACGCTGCTCGGCATGGCCATCACTCCACGCCTGGGCCGGCCCCAACTCGTCCGCGCGCACTATTTCGGTGACGTGAACAGAGCGGTATCGGTTGTTCACGTGCAGGAAGCCGTACGACGTACGGATCCTCTGGAGCGTGATCTGAGCCAGCTGAGGGTCATGTCCCGCACGGTCTGGATCAAATACCGCTGCATTCGCCATGCGATGGTCTGGAGCGCGGCCTTCGTCACCCTGACGCTGCTGGGCATCTTGATCGGCACATCGAACTGACCACGCTGATCGCCGTCTCCGGGATCATGGACCGGCCTCGAACCGATCGATGCCGGAGCAGTTGGCAGCACAGGTCGAAGACCGGGGCCGGGCCCGGTCGGCTGCGGACGGCAAGTGGCAGGAAAACGGACTCGACCTCTCCTCGACCGTGGGCCGACCGCTTGACGCGGCCGACGTCCGCCGGACCTTCCGTCGGGCACTCAAGGACATCCACGGGATCAACGCCGGGGAATGGACGCTTCGGGAGCTTCGGCACAGCTTCGTGTCCCTGCTGCCCGGTCGTGGCGTCCCGCTGGAAGTGATCTCCCGGCTTGTCGGCCACTCCGGTACGGCCGTGGCCGAGGAGGTCTACCGGAAACAGATCCGGCCCGTGATCCAGACCGGTGCCGTGGTCATGGACGGCATCTTCAAGCGGGGTCCGGAGCGGTAGTCACGCAGATAGACACGCATGCAGGAACAGGTGAGGTGCCTACCGAAACCGGTAGGCACCTCACCTGTTGTTTTGGCTGTCGGGGTGGCGGGATTTGAACCCACGACCTCTTCGTCCCGAACGAAGCGCGCTGCCAAGCTGCGCTACACCCCGATGTCGCTGGTGGCGGGCCACTCTCGTGGTGTGCCGTGGCGACGTCGTTTACTTTAGCCCACTGGTGGCCGGAGACGAAATCCGGTTTTCGGGGGACCGGTGGCGGCGCGACCCCGGTCTGAAGTGGTCCAGGGCGACGAGGAGGGCGGCCAGGCCGTAGCAGGCGACGCCGAGGATGGCGACGTTGCCCAGGACCTCGACGAAGCCGTGCCGGGTCACGTCGAGGAAGGGGTACGGGTAGCGGGCCGGTGTGCCCGGGGGCAGGAGCACGCCCCGGACCACCGTGGTGGCCAGGTACGCCACCGGAAGGATCGTCCACGTCGCCGCGCTGTGCAGGCGCAGCGCCCCCGGGCGGGTCAGCAGGAGCCAGTCCAGTGCCACCGCGGCCGGCACCGCCGTGTGCAGCAGGTGGTCCGCCACCGTGTGCCAGACCGTGGGCGTTCCGCCGCCCGACAGGGAGAACGGGATCGTGTCGTCCGCCAGGACCAGGTGGTGGACCAGGCCCGCGCCGACCGCGTACAGCACCGTGCAGGTGGTGACCGACGGTCGCAGCGGGTGGCGTGCCGTCCAGGCCCGCCGGGCCGTGACGGTGAACACCGCGGCCACCAGGATGCCGCTCAGGACGGTGAAGTGGCTCAGAGCGCGTACCGGGCTGCCCGACAGCAGGCCGAGCGCCACGCCCGTGGCGGCCGCCAGCGCGACGAGGAGGCGGAGGAGGGCGACCACGGGACGGCGTACGCGGGGGAGCACGGCGTACGCCGGCACCACGGGGACGGCCGCGGCGGCGGCCTTGGCGGCTATGCCGGGGACCCTGGGGATGTCCGGGATCTCCGCAGGTATGGGGGCGGTCATGCCCTCACGCTAGGCGGATCGGACAAAAGGGGCGAAGTGGATTCCGCCGGACGGGTGGCGTGTCGCCGGATGCCCCCCGTTACGCGGAGGCCCGCGTCGTCAGCGTCAGCAGTGTCGCCTCCGGCGGGCACGCGAACCGTACCGGTGTGTACCTGCTCGTCCCGCAGCCCGCCGACACGTGCATGTAGGACGTCCGGCCGGACTCCGCCTCCGTGTACGTGGACAGGCCCTTCACCCGCTCCGTGTCCAGGTCGCAGTTGGTGACCAGGGCGCCGTAGAAGGGGATGCACAGCTGTCCGCCGTGCGTGTGGCCCGCCAGGATCAGCGGGTAGCCGTCCGCGGTGAAGGCGTCCAGCGCGCGCAGGTACGGGGCGTGCACGACGCCGAGCGAGAGGTCGGCGCCGGCGGACGGGCCGCCGGCCACGCGCGCGTACCGGTCGCGCTTGATGTGCGGGTCGTCGAGGCCGGTCAGCTCGATCTCGAAGCCGTCGATCTTCAGTGAGTTGCGGGTGTTGGTCAGGTTCAGCCACCCCGCCGCGTCGAACCCGTCGCGCAGTTCCTCCCACGGGTTGTGGACCACGTTCGTGGCGGGCGCGTTGCCGTTCAGCCCGTGCCGGCCCTGCACCTTCTCGTACAGGTAGCGGGCGGGGTTGCGCAGGGTGGGCCCGTAGTAGTCGTTCGAGCCGAAGACGTACGCCCCGGGGAACTCCATCAGGGGGCCGAGGGCGTCCATGACCTCCGGCACGCCCTCCGGATCGGAGAGGTTGTCCCCGGTGTTGATGACGAAGTCGGGGCGCAGGCCGGCCAGCGAACGCAGCCAGCGCTGCTTCTTGCGCTGACCGCTCACCATGTGGATGTCGGAGACCTGGAGCACCCGCAGCGGCCGTATACCGGGCGGCAGCACCGGGACCGTCACCCGCCGCAGACGGAAGGAGCGGGCTTCGAACCCCGCCGAGTAGATCAGACCGGCGGCGCCTGCCGCCGCAATTCCCAGGGGTACTCCGTATCGCGCGCGCATACGCCCATCGTGTCAGACCCCCGCAGCCCCGGACCCCGGGGGAGGCCCCCGGCCGGCGGGAGCCGAATCCACGGGCGGTCGTGGCACCACACCTGCGACAATCACCCCATGACCACGCTCAAGTCGAAGCTGCAGGCAGACCTCAACGCCGCGATCAAGGAGCGCGACGAGCTCCGCTCCTCGACGCTCCGGCTGACCCTCGCCGCCGTCCAGAAGGAGGAGGTCGCGGGTACGCAGAAGCGCGAACTCTCCGACGACGAGGTGCAGAAGGTGATCGCCAAGGAGGCGAAGAAGCGCCGCGAGGCGGCCGAGGCGTTCGCGCAGGGCGGCCGTGCCGAGTCGGCCGAGCGCGAGAAGGCGGAAGGCGAGGTCCTCGCCGGGTACCTGCCGAAGCAGCTCTCCGACGACGAGCTCCGGCAGATCGTCGCGCAGGCGGTCGAGGAGGCGAGGGCGGCCGGGGCGGAGGGGCCGCGGGCCATGGGTCAGGTCATGAAGATCGTGAACCCGAAGGTGGCCGGCCAGGCCGACGGCGGCCGCGTCGCCGCGGCGGTCAAGAAGCTGCTCGCGGGCTGAGAGCTGAGGGCTGCGGGCTGAGGCAGGGCTGCGGGCTGAGGCAGGGCTGCGGTCCTGTCTGTCCGGGGAGTCCTGGGCAGACCCGGGTAGGTCTGGGCGGGACTGCAACCGACCGGTTCCACGGCCGGCTAAACAACCGGCCGCGTGTACGCCGATGGGGGCGCCCCTTGCTGCAAGGGGCGCCCCCATCGGCGTATCCGTGGAGTTCAGGGGGTCGGTTTACGGCCAGCCCTCCCAGCCGCCTCCGCCGTTCCCCCCGCCGTTGTTCCCCTCGTTCCCGCCGATCGTCCACTCGTCCGGGATCGAGAACGTCGGCGTCGGGAACTGGGGCTGACCG
This sequence comes from Streptomyces sp. 8P21H-1, assembly GCF_013302945.1. NCBI lineage: Bacteria > Bacillati > Actinomycetota > Actinomycetes > Kitasatosporales > Streptomycetaceae > Streptomyces > Streptomyces sp. 8P21H-1. Next base: position 29,676 of record NZ_JABTYA010000130.1, read on the forward strand.
GGACCGCCGTTGTTCCCGCCCCCATTGTCATTTCCCCGGTTGTCCCCGTTACCGCCACTGCCGTCGTTGCCGCCATTGCCATTGCCATTGCCGTCGCCGGGACCGGGACCTGGATCGGGGCTGTTGCCGTCGTCCCCGTTGCCGCCGTCCCCGCGGCCCTCGTCCCCCTCGTCGCCGTCGGGGATGCTGACCAGGTTGAAGCCCGGGGACGCCTTGCCCGACAGGGCGCCGGTCATGGCGTCCTTCCAGATCGGCCCCGGCACCGCGCCGCCGAAGACCTTCTCGTGCCACTCCCCGCCGATCGTGATGTCGACCATCCTGACCTTCTGGGTGGCGCTGCCGACCCAGACCGCGCCGGACAGGTTCGGCGTGTAGCCGACGAACCAGGCGTTCTTGCGGAAGTCCGTCGTACCGGTCTTGCCGGCGTTGGGGCGGTCGGTGAGACCGGCCTGCTGACCCGTACCGGAGTCGACCACACCGCTCAGCAGCGTGTTGATGGTGTCCGCGGTGTTCTCCGACATCGCGCGTGAGCACGACGACTTCGGCACCTGCAGGGACTTCTTCTCACCGCCGAGCTGCTGGCTGATCGACGCGATCGCGATCGGCGTGCAGTACGTGCCCCGGTTGGCGAAGGCCGCGTACGCGCTCGCCATCGTCAGCGGCGAGATGCCGGTGGAACCGAGGGTGAGTCCCGAGGGCACCTGGGGCAGCTTGGTGCCGTTGCCCTGCACGACGCCCAGCTTGTCGGTGAGCTTCGCGACCGGGCACATGCCGGTGTCTTCGAGCATCTGCACGAAGTACGTGTTGACCGACATCTCCATGGCCTTCTTGAGCGGGTACGGGCCGACCTCCGACTCGTCCTCGTTCTCGACCTTGGCGTTCTCGCTGTTGCGCCAGACCTTCCCGTCGCACGCCCGGACCCGGTCGGGGTACGGCATCTCGTACGGGGCCGAGTAGACCTGCGTGGGCGGCTTGCCCTCCTCCAGGGCGGCCGCGGCCAGGAACGGCTTGAACGTCGAACCGGTCGGGAAACCGAAGTTCGACCCGCCCATCGCGTGGTCGACCGAGTAGTTGATCTCGGTCTCGTTCTTCCCGTAGCCGAACGGCTTCGACTGCCCCATCGCCAGGATCCTGCCGGAGCCGGGCTCGACGAGCGTCGACGCCGCCGCGACCTTGTCCGACTGGTTCACGTGGTCCCTGAGCGAGGCCTGGACCGACTTCTGGGCCTGCGGGTCGAGCGTCGTGCGGATCGTCAGACCGCCCTGGTCCCAGACCTTCGCCCGGTCCTTCTGCGTCTTGCCGAAGACCGGGTCGGTCAGGAAGACCTTGCGCACGTAGGAGCAGAAGAAGCTGGCGTCCTTGACGGCCGTGATGCAGCCGTTCTTCGGCTTGCTGACCTTCAGGCCGAGCGGCTTCGCCTTCGCCGCGGCGGCCTCCGCCTGCGAGATGTCGTGCACCTCGGCCATCCGCTGCAGCACCACGTTGCGCCGCTTCACGGCCTCGGCCTCGTCGTTGACCGGGTCGTACCGGCTCGGAGACTGGACGATGCCGGCGAGCAGCGCGGCCTCCTGCACCTCCAGGTCCCTGGCGGACTTGGAGAAGTAGCGCTGGGACGCGGCCTCCACGCCGTAGGCCTGCTGCCCGAAGAACGTGATGTTCAGGTAGTTCTCCAGGATCTTCTTCTTGCCGAGCTCCTCCTCGACCTGGATCGCGTACTTCAGCTCGCGGATCTTGCGGCCGAGGGTCTGCTGGGTGGCCTGGGCGACCTTGGTCGCGTCGTCGCCGGCCTCCTCGACGAAGACGTTCTTCACGTACTGCTGCGTCAGCGTCGAGGCACCCTCCGAGACCTCGCCGCTCCGCGCGTTCTTGTTCAGGGCCCGCAGGACGCCCTTGAGGTCGACCGCGCCGTGCTCGTAGAAACGCGCGTCCTCGATCGCGACGATCGCCTTCTGCATGTACGGCGAGATGTCCTTGAGGTCGACCACCGTGCGGTCGCGCGAGTAGACCGTGGCGAGCTGGCCGCCCTGGTTGTCCAGGATCACGGTGCGCTGGCTCAGGGGCGGCCGCTTCAGGTTCGCCGGGATCTCGTCGAACCCCTCGACCGACCCCTTGGCAGCGAGGCCGAGCGCGCCGAACGCCGGTACGGCGATCCCGGCCATGACAGCCCCCGCGAGCACACTGACACCGAGGAACTTGGCGGCCTGCTGCGTGGGAGACAGACCACCGCCCGAACGCTTTTTTGGCATGAGGGCAGCCTACGTTCTCATTCGCCGGACACGCGTAAGGCATTGGCCTAAGCTGCTCTCAACTGTCACAGCAGTAGGGCTACGTATCAATACGTCCGGCGACCCCGAATCGTTTCGGACCTCGCTCGACTTTTTGTCGAGCACGTGCCCGAATACGCCTTGTGTGTCATCCGGCGTCCGTTGTGACGCAACTGAAACGCCCCGGTTTGCCGGGAAGGTCACGTATGTCGTCGGGTCACTCCGTTGGGTGATCTGTCGCGTACCCATAGTCCATTCGGGCCATTCAAGATTGGGCCCGAAGGGGCTGGTTGACTGTGCCCACCTTCCGTAACGTCCTCAACTGGCGGCGGTGAATATGCCGCTGCCGCCGTGGGGGAGCCTCGATTCGGGAGAGGACGGCGCCGGTATGGGCTGGGTAACCGACTGGAGTGCGCAGGCGGCCTGCCGCACTACCGATCCGGATGAACTGTTCGTGCAGGGAGCAGCGCAGAACAGGGCCAAGGCGGTGTGCACCGGATGTCCGGTGCGCACGGAGTGCCTGGCCGACGCGCTGGACAACCGTGTCGAGTTCGGCGTGTGGGGAGGAATGACGGAGCGGGAGCGCCGCGCACTGCTGCGCAGGCGGCCGACCGTCACCTCCTGGCGCAGGCTGCTCGAGACAGCGCGTACCGAGTACGAGCGGGGGGCGGGAATACTGCCCCTCGACGAGGAAGAGGTGTACGAGAACTACGCAGCGGTCGGCTGACCGGGCTTTCGCGCCGGCTTCCGCGCCTGGTGGTCTTCGTGCCTGGTCTTCGCGCCGGCTGCCTGGTCTTCGCGCCGGGCGTCGGTGTCGGGCTTCGGCGCCGGGCTCTCGCGCATGCGACGGACCTGGGGACAGGCTCGCGGGTGGGCCCACAGCGGCTCCGTCTGCCCCTCGGTGACGGCTCCGTCTGCCCCGGAGGCGCGTGCCAGGGGTGCGAGTGGCGTCCTCGGAGGTACGAGTGACGCCCGCGTGACCCCGTACGACGACGTACGCGGCGATATGAGCGGCGTACGCCGATTCATGCGCTGTGCGCCGATCCGTGCGGCGTACCTGACGCGTGCCCGCGCGGCGTGCGGCACCGCACGCCGGCCACTGCGGCCCCAGCGATCCCGCGAGGCTCAGGAATCCGCGAGGCTCAGGAACCTCCGGCCGCGAGCCGGTCCCCGATGTTCCGCAACCCGGTGAGGTCGTGCACGTCACCGGGCAGCGCGGCCACTTCCGCCACCGCCACCTCGGGATGGAGCGCGGCGAAGCGGTCGCGCGTGCGCTGCTCGCGGGAGAGCAGCCGCATGCGCTCGGCGTGCAGCCTCAGCAGACCTGCGGTGAGCTGTTCGACGGTGCGGTGGTCGGCGCGGTGATCGTCCGCCCCGGCTCCGTCGGTACCGGTCCGGTCCGCGGCGGGGGAGCCTGCGTCGGATACGGGAGCCTCGGGGGCGTCGGTCTCGGTGGCGGGCGTTTCTGAAGCGGGCGTTTCCGGAGCGGATGAATCTGGATCGAACGGCTCCGGAACGGGCGACTCCGAAGCAGGCGATGCTGAACTGCCGTGCGGGTCGGGAGAGTTACGAAGTCCAGCTTTCCCGTCCACCTGATCCACAATGCGGGCCTTTTCAAGATTTTCCGCAGCGGTGATCGCACGTTCGGCGGACAGCTGGGTGGCGCCGCTGCCGTGGACCCGGTTCAGCACGAGCCCGGCGAGCGGCATGTCCTCCCCGGCCAGCCGCTCCACGAAGTACGCCGCCTCGCGCAGCGCGTCCCGCTCCGGGACCGCGACGACCAGGAACGCCGTCCCCGGCGCCTGGAGCAGCTTGTACGTGGCGTCCGCGCGGGTGCGGAAACCGCCGAAGGTGGTGTCCATGGCGGCCACGAACGTCTGCACGTCCTTGAGGAGCTGGCCGCCCAGCAGCTTGCCGAGGGTGCCGGTCATCATCGACATCCCGACGTTCAGGAACTTCATCCCGGCCCGGCCGCCCAGCTTGGCCGGTGCGGTCAGCAGCCGGATCAGCTTGCCGTCCAGGAACGAACCGAGCCGCTTGGGGGCGTCCAGGAAGTCCAGGGCCGAGCGCGAGGGCGGAGTGTCGACGACGATGAGGTCCCACTCGTCGCGGGCCCGCAACTGCCCCAGCTTCTCCATCGCCATGTACTCCTGCGTGCCCGCGAAGCCCGCCGAGAGCGACTGGTAGAAGGGGTTGCCCAGGATCGCGGCCGCCCGCTCGCGGTCCGCGTGCGCCTCGACGATCTCGTCGAAGGTGCGCTTCATGTCGAGCATCATCGCGTGCAGCTCACCGCCGGCGGAGTCGTCGATGCCCTTCACCCGGCGCGGGGTGTTGTCGAGCGCGTCGATGCCCATCGACTGGGCGAGCCTGCGCGCCGGGTCGATCGTGAGGACGACCACCTTGCGGCCGCGCTCGGCGGCGCGCAGCCCCAGGGCCGCCGCGGTGGTGGTCTTGCCGACGCCGCCCGAACCGCAGCAGACCACGATGCGGGTCCCCGGGTCGTCGAGCAACGTGTCGACACCCAGGAGGGAGCCCCGCGCGCGGGCGGACTCGCCCACGGGTGCGGACTCGCCCACGGCGGGTACGGACTCGCCCACGGGTGCGGACCCGTCCGTGCGGGCGGAGTCGTCCGAGGGGGCAGAATCGTTTGCGCGGGCCGGGTCCTGGCTCATGAGATCCCTTGCTGACGCAGTTCCGTGGCGAGTTCGTCCAGGCCCGCGAGGTCCATTCCCCCGGCGAGCAGCGGGAGCTCGTGCAGCGGCAGGTCCAGGTCCTGCAGGACGGCCCGCTGCTCGCGCTCCAGCGCGTACCGCTCGGCGTACTCGTGCGCCTCCTCCAGCAGCGGCCCCACCAGGCGCTCGGCGACCCCGCCGCGGCGCGCGCCGCCGAGTCCGGCGGCCGACAGCG
>NZ_JABTYA010000131.1:0-11773 GCF_013302945.1 Streptomyces sp. 8P21H-1
GCAACCGCCGCCGTCGCCCTCCTGGGCGTCGGGGGCGTCGAACAGGCCGGCGCCGCCGCAGACCCCGGTCTCGGGCAGGGTGAGCTCCACGCGGTCGGCCGCGTCGAGGTCGCCGGCGATCGCCGCGGCGACGGAGCGGACCTGCTCGTGGCCGGTCATCGCGAGGAACGTCGGGGCGCGGCCGTAGGACTTCATCCCGACCAGGTACACGCCCTGCTCCGGGTGGGCGAGCTCGCGGTGGCCGTGCGGGGGGACCGTGCCGCAGGAGTGCTGGTTGGGGTCGATCAGCGGAGCCAGCCCGGCCGGCGCCTGAAGGCGCTCGTCGAGGCCCAGGCGCAGCTCCTCCAGGAAGGACAGGTCGGGGCGGAAGCCGGTCAGCACGATCACCTCGTCGACCGCGTCCAGGCGGCGGCCGTCCTCGCCGACCAGGACCAGGCGGCCGTCGCCGTCGCGCTCGACGGCCTCGGTGCGGAAGCCGGTGACCGCGTCGGCGTGGCCGGCGTCGACGGCGGCCCTCGCAGCGAGACCGAGCGCGCCGCGGGCGGGGAGCTGGTCGGCTTCTCCGCCGCCGAAGGTGGAGCCCGAGATGCCCCGGCGCAGGATCCACACGCCCTTCGTCCCGGCGCCGTCGGCGGCCCCGGCCAGGTCGGCGAGATGGGCGAGGGCGGTGAACGCGGAGGCGCCGGAGCCGATGACGGCAGTGCGCTTGCCGGCGTACCGGGCGCGGACGGCGGGGTCCTTGAAGTCCGGGACGCGGTAGGTGATCCGGTCCGCGGCAGCCTTCTCGCCGAGCGCGGGCAGCCCGCTGCCGCCGGCGGGACCCGGTGTGGTCCAGGTGCCGGAGGCGTCGATGACCGCGCGGGCGAGGAGCCGCTCCTCACGGCCGTCTGCGTGCGCGACGTGCACGGCGAACGGCTGCCGCTCGCGGTCGGCGTCCACGATCCGGTCCCGGCCGGCCCGGGAGACGCCGGTGACGGTGGCGCCGGTGCGTACGCGCTCACCCAGGACGTCGGCCAGCGGCTGCAGGTACAGCTCGGCCCAGTCACCGCCGGACGGGTAGGTGGCCGGGTCCGGTCGCGTCCAGCCGGTGGGGGCCAGGAGCTTCTCGGCGGCCGGGTCGACGACCTCGCCCCAGGTGGAGAACAGGCGCACGTGCGACCACTCACGCACCGAGGTGCCAGCCCGTGGGCCGGCTTCCAGGACCAGGGGCTCGATGCCCTGGTCGACCAGGTGGGCGGCGGCTGCCAGACCGGCGGGACCGGCCCCGATCACGACGACGGGCAGCTCGGTGGCGGGCGCGTTCACGGCGGCTCCTTGCGTGTTTCGACGTCTGTCGATGGCTTGTGCGGCCCAGCATGGCATCTGTATTGATGAGCGTCAACATAGACATTCATCGAATTAAGAAGGGGTCCGCTGATGGGGCGCATCGACGTCGGGAGTGGATCGCCCGGCGTCTGGCCGCCGTCTCGTGCGTGGGTGACGGGCCTCTCCGTACTGGTTCGACGCGTGTCAACATGGACGCATGTCGAATGCGAACGTGGCGCCGTGCTGCCCGCCGCTGACGGAGCGGCCGATGACCGCCGTGGAGGCCGAGGCGGCCGCGCGGATGTTCAAGGCGCTCGGTGACCCGGTCCGGCTGCGGCTGTTCTCCGCCGTGGCCTCGCACGAGGGCGGGGAGGCGTGCGTGTGCGACATCTCCGATGTCGGTGTCTCCCAGCCGACCGTCTCCCACCACCTGAAGAAGCTCAAGGAGGCCGGGCTGCTGACCTCCGAGCGGCGCGGCACCTGGGTGTACTACCGGGTCGAGCCGTCGGTGCTCGCCGCGATGGGCAAGCTGCTGACCCTGCCGGCCGCCGCCTGACGGGAGACCGGCCGCCGACCGGCACCGCATCGGTGGATCACGTCATGAACCCGGCCGGGCACCCGTGAACTTGCGCCGCCAGGCCAGGGAGACGTACACCAGCGCCACCAGCACCGGGACCTCGATGAGCGGTCCGACCACGCCGGACAGGGCCTGGCCCGACGTGACGCCGAAGGTGGCGATGGCGACCGCGATGGCCAGCTCGAAGTTGTTGCCCGCCGCGGTGAACGCGAGCGTCGCCGTGCGGTCGTAGGCGAGACCGATGGCCTTGCCGAGCGCGAAGGTGCCGAACCACATCACCGCGAAGTACACCAGCAGCGGCAGCGCGATCCGGGCGACGTCCAGCGGCTGTGAGGTGATCGTCCTCCCTTGCAGGGCGAAGAGGACGACGATCGTGAACAGCAGCCCGTACAGCGCCCACGGTCCGATCCTCGGCAGGAACTTCCGCTCGTAGTCCTCTCGGCCCATCCTCTGCTCGCCGATCCGGCGGGTGAGGAAGCCGGCCAGCAGCGGGACGCCGAGGAAGACGGCCACGTTGAGCGCGATCTTCCCCATGGAGATGTCCAGGTGCTCGCCGTCGCCCAGGCCGAGCCAGCCGGGCAGCAGGTCCAGGTAGAGCCAGCCCAGCAGGCCGAACGCCAGCACCTGGAAGACCGAGTTGAGCGCGACGAGGACGGCGGCCGCCTCGCGGTCGCCGCAGGCCAGGTCGTTCCAGATGATGACCATGGCGATGCAGCGCGCCAGCCCGACGATGATCAGGCCGGTGCGGTACTCGGGCAGGTCCGGCAGGAAGAGCCACGCCAGCGCGAACATCACCGCGGGTCCCAGGACCCAGTTGACGACCAGCGAGGAGATCATCAGCTTCTTGTCGCCGGTGACGGCGTCGAACCTGTCGTAGCGGACCTTGGCCAGGACCGGGTACATCATGATCAGCAGGCCGAGCGCGATCGGCAGGGAGATCCCGCCGACCTCCACCTCCGCCAGGGCGTCGTCCAGTCCGGGAACCGCCCGGCCGAGTCCGAGGCCGACGGCCATGGCGAGCAGGATCCACACGGCGAGGTAGCGGTCGAGCGTGGAGAGCTCGGCGACGACGGATGCCTCCCGCGCCGTCGCGGGCGTTTCGGCGCGGGTCACGGGCAGGTCCTCTTGTTGCCGGTGGTGGTACGGGCCTGTTCGGCCAGGTCGGCGAACTGTCCGGCGAGCGATGCGATGACATCGGGGCGGAGCCTGTAATAGGTGAAGCGTCCGCACGGCTCGGTCTCGACGACCCCGGCCTCACGCAGGACTCTCAGGTGGTTGGAGAGGTTGGTCTGCCTGGCGCCGGTCTCCTCCACCAGGTGGGTGGTGCACAGCGTCTCGCGGGCGAGCAGGGTCACGATCCGGAGCCTGAGCGGGTCGGCCAGCACCCGGATCAGGTCAGTGTCGACTGACGTCATCATGGGCTGATACTGTCACATCAGCCGGTGCTGATACCAGCCGGGGCTGACCTGTAGGCCCGTCGAAGGGGTCTCTTCATGTCCCCCGCGTCCGTCCCGCCCTGCCGGACGGGCGCCCGGCCACCGCCACCCGGACCGGTCCGTGCCCGATTCACCTTGAGTCCGTGCCTGATTCGCCTTGAGAAGGAAGAACGCATGTCCTCCGCTCCGCTCGCCTCCGTGCTGTTCGTCTGCGTCCACAACGCCGGTCGCTCGCAGATGGCCGCCGGATTCCTCCAGCACCTCGCGGGCGACCGCGTCGAGGTCCGCTCCGCCGGCTCCGTCCCCGGCGACCAGGTCAACCCCGCGGCCGTCGAGGCGATGGCCGAGGCCGGCATCGACATCTCCGCCGCCCGGCCGAGGATCCTCACCACCGAGGCGGTCCAGGCGTCGGACTACGTCATCACCATGGGCTGCGGCGACGCCTGCCCGGTCTTCCCCGGCAAGAAGTACCTCGACTGGGCCCTGGAGGACCCGGCCGGCAAGGGCGTCGACGCCGTCCGCCCGATCCGCGACGGGATCAGGACCCGCATCGAGGCCCTCATCGCCGAGATCGACGCCACGCAGGAGGCGCGACGCCCGTGACGTAGCCCGGCCTGGTGCGCGAGGGCCATCTCCTTCACGGCCAGAGCAGCTGCTTGTCCCAGCCCTCGGCGGAGCGCAGGTAGACGAGCCGGGTGTGCTTGCGCTGCTTGTCACCCTGCCAGAACTCCACACTCCGGGGAGCCAGGGTGTACAGGGTCCACTCCGGCACCACCAGGTCCGGTTCGTGACCCAGCCGGGCGAGCGCCTCCTCGGTCGCCGCCGAGACGCTCCCCGGGTCGTCCAGCGGCCTGCTCTGCATCCCGGCCAGCGCCTCCGCGCGGGAGCCCAGCGGGCGGGCGAGGAAGTCCTGGGCGCTGAGCTCCGGGCTCCCGGGCGCCACCGCGCCACGCAGCCGTACCTGGCGGGCCTGCTGCGGCCAGTAGAACGTGAGCGCGGCCGCGGGCGTGGCCGCCAGGTCACGGCCCTTGGGACTGGCCGCGTGAGCGGCGAAGCTCCAGCCGGCCGGGCCGACGTCCTTCAGCAGCAGCACCCGGGCGGAGGGCGTGCCGTCCTGCCCCGCCGTCGACAGCGTCATGGCATGCGGTTCGCGCACCCCTGCCGCGACGGCCTCCGTCAGCCACTCGACGAACAGTTCCTGAGGCGAGTCCGGGGCCTCCCGCGGAGAGAACCGCGGCAGCGGACCCGCGAACACATCAAGACTCCGGAGTACCTCACGCACGGTGGGTGACTGCTGCTCCACGGACATGTGTCTTGTCTTCTCCACTCGGGGATTTGCGATGACGACAGGCCGTCAGGCACTCCCGACGAACCCCGCCCATGCCTCACGCGACACGCGGATCACGGGCCCGGCCGCGGACTTGGAGTCCCGGACGTGTACGGCTGCCGTGCCGGCCGCGACCTCGACGCACTGGCCGCCCTCAGCTCCGCTGTAGCTGCTCTTCCGCCAGGCGGGGCCGGGTTCGACGACCGAGGACTCAGAGCTGTTCATAGGGATCTCAGCAACCTTTCCACGAAGTCGAACGACTCTCGGGAGGGGAGAGCCTGTGATCGGATGATCCCATAACGAGCAGCGGCGAGTGTGGTCTGTTCCGGCTCGGTCTGAAGAGCGCTGTTTCCTTGAACTTCCGTATAGACGAACCTAGTTCCGTCCCTGCGGGTGATGACCGTGAACGCACCGTCCACACCGGCGTTGCACTCGCGGTCCGTCGGCATGACCTGCATCTCGACGCTCTGTTTGCCGCCGATGAGGAGCAGGTGTTCCAACTGGCCGCGGTGCACGGCCTTGCCTCCCCACGGATGCCGCAGCGCCGCCTCCTCAAGTACGAAACCCAGGAGCGGCGCGGGCCGGCGGCTGAGGATGTCCTGCCGGGCCAGGCGGGCCGCCACCCGCTGCTCGATCGTCTCCGGGTCCAGTACCGGGCGCCGCATGTCGAGTACCGCCCTCGTGTAATCCTCGGTCTGGAGCAGGCCGTTGAGTACGTGGGTGTCGTAGGCGAGCAGCTCAAGCGCCTCCTTCTCCAACGTCGCCATCCCCTGGAAGAACACCGGGTACTGCGCCCGTTCCACCTGGTCCTTCCACACCGTCAGCAGGCCGCCCGCGTCCAGTACCTCGTCCGCCCGCTGGATGGTCCTGGGCGACGGGATGCGTCTGCCCTGCTCGTACGACGCGACCGTGGACGCCGAGTAGCCGATCCGCCGCCCGAACTCCTCGCGCTCCAGGCCCGCCCGCACCCGCAGCGTCTTCAGTGTCTGCCCGAACGCGACGACCACCGCCTGGCCGGACGTGTCCGCCGTCGCCTCTCCCGCATCCGCATCCTCCGTCACCACGGCCCCGGCCCCCTCGTTCGTATTCCTGGTCCAACGCCGCCCCGGCAGCCTCGTCACGCCGCGCGTCTCGTACCCGTACCGCCACCGTGCGTACAACGGACCACGTCGGTGCGTCACCACTGGTCACGCTACGCTACCGGCGGCATCGTCGTCGGCATGACGAGCCACCTCCCCAGCCCCAACGGCACCTCTCAACCCACCTGCCCCGAGGGCAACTTGAACCTGTCCTTCGAGATGCGGTTCACCTCCACCCCACGTGGTGCCCGCCTCGCGCGCCGGCTGGCCGCGCACCGGCTCGACTCCTGGGACATCCCGTACGGCACCCGTCCGCACGAGGAGGTGGTGCTGGTGCTCGGCGAGCTGACCGCCAACGCGGTACGGCACGGCCATGTCCCCGGCCGGGACTTCCATCTGCTCCTGCGGGTGGGCGCGCCCGCCCGCACGGTCAGGGTCGAGGTCACCGACACGCGCGGCGACCGCACCCCGCCGGACCCGCGGGCGCTGTCCGTCCCCGGAACCGAGGACACCGGCGGCCGGGGGCTGCTCCTCGTCGCGGCGCTCGCCGACCGCTGGGGCTGGCACCCCCGGCGCGGCGGCCCGGGCAAGACGGTGTGGGCGGAGTGCGTGTCCGCGGCTTCCGGGACAGCCGGTCCTCCCCAATGATCCACCGGTGCCTCCTCCCGGACCGCCGTACGGCGGCCCGTTCCTGCGCGTCCCGAGCGCGACCTGCACGTTTCGTCCTGGGAGGTACGGCTACCCGTGCATTCCACGGAGGGCGAGCCGGCCCTCCGTCCCGAGTTCGTCCCGCACCGCACGCAAGGAGTAGCCGTGACCGTTCCCGAGGAGAACCGCCCCAAGACGACGTCCACCGACGAGGTCGTGGCGGCCCGTGACGAGGAGGCGTCGGCCGAGCAGGACAACGGCGCCACCGGGCGCACCCTGCGTGAGGCGATGGAGGAGGCCGGACTCCACCCGGACGACGTCCGGGAGGAGAACTGACCGGACGAAGACGGCCCCGCCCCGCCCCGACCACAGTGGGGGCGGGGCCGTCTTCGTCTGCCCCGGGACCGTGGAATCCAGGGCCCCGGGGTCAGGGCGTGGTGACCGCGACCCGTACGCTCCTGACCTCCGTGTCCGTCGCGTCCGGTACGACCATGCCCGCGTCGATGCCCGTGCGCAGGTAGTTCAGGACCTCCGTGTCGAGCCGTTCGCCCGGCAGCGCGGCGGGGATGCCGGGCGGGTACGGGGTGAGCATCTCCGCGGTGACGCGGCCGGCCGCCTTCTCCCAGGGCACCTGTTCGGTGGGCCCGAAGAACGCGTCGCGCGGGAGCATGACCTGTTCCAGCCGCAGCCCCCCGGGGTCCGGGACCTCGACCTCCTCCGCGGGCCGCAGCTCGTCCGCGTGGGCGGCGACGTCGCGCAGGGCCGTGAGGAGGACCCGGGTGGAGTCCTCGTCGTCCGCGTGGGTCAGCTGGGCGCTGATGCGGCGGTGGTCGGACAGGTGGAGGTTGATCCGGTGGTGTTCGCGCAGCCAGTCGGCCGCCCGGTAACCGGTCGTGCCGAGCGAGGTGATGTCGACGGTGACCTGGAGCGGGTCCAGGTCGGCCGCGAGGCCGCTCCCGCAGAAGTCGCCCCTCCCGTGCACGTGCATGCCGTCGATGCCCGCGATCCGGTCGCGGACGGACGCGGCGAGGGCCAGCGCGTCGTCGTAGAGGGCGCGGCCGTGCTCGACCATCTGGCGCCGCCAGCCGTCCATGGCGGCGTACAGCAGTACGGAGGGGCTCGTGGTGCCGAGGAGGTCCTCGCGGCTCTTGAGCACCTCGGGGTGGATGAGTCCGCCCTTGAGGTGGAAGACCGAACCCTGTTCCAGCCCTGAGCCCATCTTGTGCACGGACGTGACGCAGACGTCCGCCCCGGCGTCCATGGCCCAGGTCGGGAGATCCGGGTGGAACGGCAGATGGGCGCCCCACGCCTCGTCCACGACGAGCGGCTTGCCGCGCTCGTGGCAGACCCGCGCGACGGCGGACAGGTCGGAGCAGGTGCCGTACGGGGTGGGAGTGGTCACGAGCGCGCCCTTGGCGTCCGGATGCTCCTCGAACGCCGCCGCGAACGCCTCCGCGGACGGCGGGTGCGCCAGATGCAGCCGGGAGTCCCACTACGGCGCGACCCAGACGGGCCGGATGCCCGAGAGGATCAGCCCCGAGACCACGGCCTTGTGGGCGTGGGCCGCCACCTCCTGTCCGATACGGGTGTACGCGGTATCGGGCGCGATCGCCATGCTGTCTCCTCGGGGTGCCGGGTGCCGGGTGCCGGGTGCCGTATGTCGGGTGCCGGGTTCGCGGTTTCCGGTTCGTGGCTTTCAGTTCTGCTGGTCGCCGGAGCCCGGCTCGGCCATCTTCCGGTGCGCCTGTGCCTTCGCCTTGTCGGGCAGCACCTTGTCGGCCAGCCCCTGCGCCTTGGTCTTGAGGGAGCCGGCGACGAGCTTGTCCTTGCCGGAGAAGAGGGCGTCGAGACCCTGCCGGGCGACCTGTGCGGGGTCGTCCTTGTCCTGTTGGCCGATCTTCGTGTCGTCCATGCCGGCGCGGTGGAAGAAGTCGGTCTCGGTCGGCCCCGGCATCAGGGCGGTCAGGGTGATCCCGGTGTCCTTGAGTTCGTTCTGCAGCGCTTCGGTGAAGGACTGCAGGAACGACTTGGAGGCGTTGTAGACCGCCTGGAAGGAGCCGGGCATCGTCGAGGCGATCGAAGAGGTGACGAGGATACGGCCCGTGTCGCGTACGACCATGTCCTGTACGGCGCGCTTGGCCAGGTGCACCGTCGAGCGGACGTTGAGGTCGACGATCTCCAGTTCGTCCGCCAGGTCGGTGTCGGCGAACGCCCCGCCCCGCCCCACCCCGGCGTTCAGGACGACGACGTCGAGCGGCCGGCCCAGTGTCGTGGCGGCCGCGAAGAGGGCCTCGGTGGCCTCGTAGGAGCGCAGGTCGCCCTGGACCGCCTCCACTTGGGCCCCCGCCGCGCGCAGCTGCTCGGCCGCCTCCTGGAGCCGTACGCCGTCCTCGGCGTTGACGACGAGGTCGAAGCCCCGCTCGGCCAGTTGCCGGGACAGTTCCAGCCCGATGCCGCTGGAGGCACCGGTGACGAGGGCCAGGGGCTTGTCGTGGGTCATGTGCGGTCTTCTTCCAGGAGGGAGGGAGGGAGGGGAGGGACAGGGGAGAGGGGAGGGAGGGGACGGGGAGGGAGTCGCGCAGGGGTGTTCGGCAGGACATCCGGTACGTCCACGGTTACCCCTACTTCACCCCTGGAACCGGTCGCCCGCGATCCGGGAGCACCGTTCGCACGTTTCCCTCGCGACCGGCCGGACGGTGCCGCCCACCGCTTCGTCGGCAGCCACGGCGGAACCGTGGAGGAGCCGCCCGTCCGGACCCGCGCCGAACCGGACCGCCGGGTCCGTGCCGTCGCCGCGCGCGGGCGCGGTCCTTCCGCTGCCCCCGCCCGGCCTCACGCCGGTGGCCCGCCGAAGTGCGCCCGGCCGTGAAGGACGGGAGAGTTGACGTCACCGAGGGGGCGTGACCGAGGGAGTGTGCGAGCCGTGGCGAAGGAAAAGAAACTCAAGAAGGGCGACAAGGTCTCCTGGAGCAGTCATGGGCAGACCGTCCCCGGCAAGGTGAAGAAGAAGATCACCGGACGCGGTGAGGTGGCGGGGCGCAGCGTCGACGCCTCGAAGGACGAACCGCAGTACGAGGTCGAGAGCGACAAGTCCGGCCGCAGCGCCGTCCACAAGCCCGGGTCCCTGCGCAAGAAGAGCGGCGGGTCATGAGCGCGAAGGACGACACGAGCCGCGAGGACACGATCAAGGAGTTCGGCGACGCCGTCAACATGACGCCGGGCAGCCTCAAGAAGTGGCTGGACACGGACGACTCGAAGAGCGTGGGCCAGTCCGACGGCGGCGAGAGCGTGGGGCACGAGTACGGGCGCCGCATCGTCGGGCTGCTGGAGAAGAAGAAGGCCGACCTGACCGACGAGGACATCGCGCACATGCGGAAGGTCGTCGGTTATGTGCACCGGCACCTCAAGCAGCAGCCCTCCGGTGACGTCACGGACACCAGGTGGCGGTACTCCCTCATGAACTGGGGACACGACCCGAAGAAGTGAGCAGGCGGTGGGCGGGAGCGGTTCCCGCCCCGCCCGTGTGCCTGCCCGCCGTCCGTGCGCCTGCCCGCCGTCCGTGCGCCTGCCGCCCGGTCCGGGTCAGCGGGCGCGCCGCAGCCGCACCGCCGCGACGACGCCCAGGGTCGCGCCCACCGCGAGCACGAGCAGCCCCCGCAGCCAGACGTCCCGCTCGATCTGGGTCGCGAGCACGACGCAGGACACCGCCCCCAGGACCGGCACGGCCGTGGGTGCCTTGAAGTGGTCGTGGGCGACCGCGTCCCGCCGCAGGACGAGGAGCGCGGTGTTGACGAAGAAGAAGACCACCAGGAGGAGCAGCACCAGGGTCGAGGCGAGAGTGGCGACGTCACCGGTCAGCGCGAGCAGGAGCGAGAGCGCCGTGGTGGCGGCGATCGCGGCCCAGGGTGTGCGCCGGCCCGGCAGGACCTTGGTCAGGAATCCCGGCAGCAGACCGTCCCGGGCCATGCCGTAGGCCAGCCGTGAGGACATGATGCCGGTGAGCAGCGCGCCGTTGGCGACCGCCACCAGGGCGATGGCGCTGAACACCTCCGTGGGGACCCCGCCTGCCGCCCGGACGACCTCCAGGAGCGGGCCGCTGGACTCCGCCAGCTTCCCGGTCGGCACGGCCGCCGCGGCCGCGGCCCCGACCAGGGCGTACACGGCGCCCGCGGTGACCAGGGCCCCGAACAGCGCCCTGGGGTACGCGCGCCGGGGGTCACGGGTCTCCTCGGCCACGTTGACCGACGTCTCGAACCCCACGAACGAGTAGTAGGCGAGCACCGCCCCGCTCAGCACGGCGGCGGCGGGCCCGTTCTCCGGCGTGCCCAGGTCCACCAGCCGGCCCACGTCCCCGTCGCCGCGCAGCACGATCCAGGCACCGAGCCCGATCACCAGCACCAGTCCGCCGACCTCGATGACCGTCGCGACCGTGTTGGCCCGTGTCGACTCGCTGATGCCGCGCGCGTTCAGCAGCGCCAGCGCCCCCAGGAAGACGATCACCACGAGCACCACGGGGAGCGTGACGAACTCGGACAGGTAGTCGCCGCCGAAGCCGCGGGCCAGGGCGCCCACCGACACGATGCCGGCGGCCAGCATGCAGAACCCGGCGAGGAACCCGGCGAAGGGCCCGTAGGCCAGGGTGGCGTAGTGGGACGCACCGCCCGCGCGCGGGTACTTCGTGACCAGCTCGGCGTACGAGGCGGCCGTCAGCAGCGCCAGGCACAGTGCCACGACGAGGGGCACCCACACGGCACCGCCCGCGTCGGCCGCGACCTGGCCGACCAGGACGTACACGCCGGCGCCCAGGACGTCGCCGAGGATGAAGAAGTAGAGCAGCGGGGTGGTCAGGACCTTTTTGAGCGCGGTGGGGGCGTCCGACGACGTCCGGGGCTCGACGGGAGGAGTGTGCACGGGATGCCGTATACCCGGTGAAGCGTCCGGCAGGCGGCGGGTCGCCCGGATGCTTGCGTTGTGCCCGGCGTCACAGGGCGGGCTGACCTGCGGCGACGGATTCCTCACGACGGTGATGCCGGAGGCGGACCGTGGCTCAGGTGGGCGTGTTCACCCGGCCGGCCGAGCCCGGCATGCCGCCGGTCCGTCCGCGGGGGACGATGGGACGCGGAGATCGAGACGCGGAGATCGAGACGCGGAGATCGAGACGCGAAGATACGGCCTCCGCCGTGCTCCACGCGGCACCACGGTGCCCCGCCGGGACCCGAAGGGCGGGGCGGGCCCCCGCGTGACGGAACGAGGAGACGCCTGTGTCCGAACCGGTCGCCCACCGTCGTCCCGCGAAGTCACCCTCGCAGACGTCCGCCTCCCGCCCCGGTGCGACGGGAGCGGCTGCCGGAACTCCCGGCCCCGGCCCCGGCCCCGGCCCCGGCCCCGGCCCCGGCCCCGG